>NZ_PNDT01000166.1:0-10782 GCF_005886375.1 Pseudoalteromonas sp. S1727 | reverse complement strand
TGTTTTATTTAATGTGTTCATAATAATATTCCTTCAATGTTTATGGTTTCGAACGTTGCTGATAAATCATCATTTCGTTCAGTACAACTAGACTATTACAACTTCGGTGCCAAAGTTTAAAAACACATAAAAATCAATGAATTAAAATTAAAAATAGGTTTTTACAGAAAATTACCGCTGTTTTTTGTTGCCTTTTAGCAACATGCAAGAAGAGATTTTTGCCTTTCATTTTAAAATCAATGAGTTAAAAAAGATGAAAATGACGCAGATTAAGTGAGATTCACTTTATAGCAGGTAAGTAAAGTAATAGGCTGTAGAATTAACGCACTAAAAAGTAACAGACAAAATAAATTTAAAAGATTAAAGCATTGATATTTAACAATAATAAAAATAAATTTGCGGTTATTTGATTGCACTCTTTGATATTCGCTATTTTGTTGCAAAATAGCGAATACCTTCAGAATTAGACTAGCGGCTCGAGTACCGAAAGATCAATAAAGTGCTCTTTCATAAAGGTTTTCATTTCATCCTCACTGGCACTTAATTGAATTCCGAACTGTGCCCCCATAGCCCGACTTTTAATACTGCATATTTGCCCACTAAACTCAGTGGTGCCCTTGTTGCTTTTATCAAGCACAATATTGCACTGGGTATTTTTTAATTCACTAAGATCATCTTGACCTTTAACATCAAATAAAACCCCCGTGACGGAAATATCTTTAATTACCCCGTGCAACTCGCGTTCGTCACACAGTTTTATTTTTGCTGGTAATAATGTAGGAATACGAGTTTGCGAACGTAAACTAAACAATTGTACTTGGCTTGGAAAGTTGAGATAAATAAGCCGTGCGGGGTGTGAGGATACCGACATGATTTGCTCTCGAAATGCGATGACTTGCCCACCACCACTTTCAAGTACAGCTCGGACTATGACCACCACACCATCTTTTAAATACTCTCCTGCGTTATTTAAACGCTTTACAGGTGGGTAGTTTAAAATTACAAAGCGATCATGCAATAGCCCAACAAACTCAGTTTTAAGGCGTTTGCTGGTTGTTGGCGTTAATATTTCTACATCAACAATACTACCAGCACTAATATAGGCTAGGTTTTCTAAATTTAATTGCCGTCTTGTTTTTGGCATATCCTTTCCAACTGCAAAAGTAATTTAAGATAAATAATAACCGATATAAAATTTAAAGCGATAAGCTTAAGTACTGATCAGCCACGCCAGAATGTTGGTGTAAATAACACTAACAAAGTAAATATCTCTAACCGGCCAAATACCATAGCAATAGTTAATAACCATTTAGCCCCATCACTTATTGCACCATAGTGTGCTGCAACATCACCAAGGCCTGGACCTAAGTTATTTAAACAAGCTGCGGTGGCTGAGAATGCCGTAATGTTGTCCATTCCGGTGCCCATTAATGCCAGCATGATGATCACAAATACCAACGCATAGGCGGAGAAAAACCCCCAAACGGCCTCAACAACTTTATCTGGTAAGGCCTTACGCCCCAGTTTTATTGAATAGATAGCACGAGGATGGACAAGGCGGTTAAGCTCACGTACCCCTTGAAGATAAAGTAAAAACACTCGCACTACTTTCATACCACCACCGGTAGAGCCTGCGCAACCACCTATAAAGCTAGAAAATATCAACAGGATTGGTAAGAACAACGGCCAAGCTGAAAAAGTATCTGTTGCAAAGCCTGCTGTTGTGCTGATAGACACAGCTTGAAATAGTGCTTGGTCCAGTGTTTCGTCACCATCGGCATAGATGTTATTCGATGATAAAACAGTAAAGCACACGACAACCAATGCTAATTGAATAAACAAGAACACCTTAAATTCAGGGTCACGTAAATATACGCGCAGATTGCGACTTGATACTGCTGCATAGTGCAAAGAAAAGTTAACCGCCGCAATAATCAAAAAAACCACACAAATAAAGTTAATTAACGGGCTGTCAAAATGCCCTATTGATGCATCATAGGTAGAGAACCCACCAATCGCGACTGTCGAAAATGAATGGCAAATTGCGTCAAACCAGTCCATTCCTGCCGCCCAATATGCCAGTGTACATGCAATGGTTAACGACACGTAGATATACCAAAGGTGTTTAGCTGTGTCGGCTATGCGTGGGGTCATTTTAGAATCTTTAACCGGGCCCGGTATTTCGGCGCGATATAACTGCATACCACCAACACCAAGCATAGGCAAAATAGCAACGGCTAGCACGATTATCCCCATACCGCCAAACCATTGCAGTTGCTGACGATAAAACAAGACTGATTTGGGAAGGTACTCTATCCCTGTAAGCACTGTCGCACCGGTTGTGGTTAAACCAGAAAAAGCCTCAAATACAGCATCAGCTAAGGATAAATTAGGTTCTTGTAAAAAAATTAGTGGTAAGGAGGCGAATGCGCCAAGTACTAACCAAAATAACACTACGATTAAAAAGCCTTCCCGCGCTTTTAAATCACCATGTTCTTGTCGATTAGGATAATAAGCAGCTAGGCCAATAATAACGCTGAAAATAAACGCCAATACAAAAGGCACACCGCCACCATCTTTATAAACTAGCGAGACAACTGCCGGTGGCACCATAGTAATACTAAATAAGACAACTAGTTGGCCAAGAATTTTAATGATGGTACGAAATTGCATGTAGCTATCGCTTTTATTATTAGTTAATCGTTCTGATGTATGGTTATTGTCTTACTGTTTAATACTTAACTCAACTGCGCCATGGCTCAAATCATAAATATCTTTAATAGCTTGCGCAGCTTGACGACTATCAATGGTGATCATCCATTCAATATTAGCAGTAAATTGCTTTTCTATATTAAGAACTTGGAATTGTGTTTTTAATAATTGTTCAATTGCTCCTTGAATACTGTAATCACTATAACCAATCAACTCAACACTCGGTACTTTTACCGTTGTTGTTAACTGTGTCAGTGCATTATTCAATGAGCCACCGTATGCTCTTACTAGACCTCCAGTGCCCAGTTTTATACCACCAAAATAACGCGTTACAACGGCGGTTACTTCCCCAAGCCCAGAACCAATTAATACGTTAAGCATAGGTTTGCCTGCCGTACCATTAGGCTCACCATCATCAGAAAAGCCATAAACATGGCTACCGCCAGGATTACCAGCAACATGTGCCCAACAATTATGACGAGCATCACTGTATTTATTTTCAATTTCACGAATAAACGCTTTGGCTGACGCTAAATCAGGCGTGTGCGCAATATGCACAATAAACGTGCTTTTTTTTATCTCTTCTTGATAAAAAACTGGGGCTGCGGGGTAGTTATATTCAGACATTTTATATACTTATACAAAAATGGGGCCGGCAGGCCCCAATTCTAACTCTGACTTATGATCAATCTAATGCCAGATCACGCGTCATATTTTCAAGGCTATCTTCGTGAACGATGATGTTATCTTCGATTCGAATACCACCAAATGGTTTGAACGCTTCGACTTTTTCCCAATTAATGAACTGCTTGTTGTCGGTTTGCGCTAAGTCACCCAATAATGAATCGATAAAGTATAATCCTGGCTCAATCGTAAACACTTGGTTTTTCTCAATTAAACGAGTGCAACGCAAGAAAGGGTGTCCTTCTGGTGGCGCTTGATGAGTGCCTTTCTCGTCAGCCATAAAGCCACCCATATCATGCACTTGCAGCCCTAAATGGTGGCCAAGTCCATGCGGGAAGAAAGTAGAAGTAATACCGCGTTCCACAATTTCTGCCGCTGGTAACTTAACAATATTAAAATCACTCAGAACTTGTGCGACACGCTGATGGCAATCTAAATGTAACTCGCCGTAAAGCAATCCTGGTTTTAACGCTTTACCTAAAGCAATTTGATGTTGCGTCATAGCTGCAATTAATTCAGCAAACTCGCCAGACTTTTTAAAATCATAAGTACGCGTAATATCAGCAGCGTAGCCATTAAAATTAGCACCAGCGTCAATTAAAAATGAATGATGCGTTTGTGGTGCTTTCGGCTCAAAGTGGGTGTAATGTAAAATCGCGCAATTTTCATTAAGTGCGACAATATTGCCATACGGCATTTCATTTTCACTTTGGCGTGTTGCGATTAAATAGGCTTGCTGAATATCAAACTCAGATCCCCCATTAAAGAACGTATCGCGAGCGGCTTTATGACCATCTACGGCAATACGGTTAGCTTGTCGCAAACATTCAAGCTCGTATTGCGTTTTATACGCACGGTGGTAATTAAAGTAATTAAGAACCGGCTCTGGATTCATAACACTAAAGCCCAGTGCTTGAGCAACTTCTAAATACTCACCAATATAGGCGAATTTCTCTTTATCGTAAGGTAATAACTTTTCTACCTGATCAGGCTTGAGCAACAATTCAATATCAAAATAGTCAGCCCAAAACTCGCGAGGCTCATCAGGTACTTTGTGCCAAAAATCAACCGGACGATAAAATATAAGTTTTGGTTTATCACTACCATTCACTACAACCCAACAATGCGGGTTATCTATTACAGGTAACCAAGCTTTAAAATGCGGGTTAACTTTGAACGGATAATACATGTCGTCTAAAAACTGGCGCTTAGCTTGCCCTGAGTGGATCACTAAACCCTCTAAACCTTCACGATCAATAATAGTGCGAGTACGCTGTTGCAGTGTTGCAATATGTTCGGCGTATGAAACGGCTAATTTATCCATAGTATACCCATCTGTTAAAATTTAACTTATACGAGAGTCTATCATAGACTCATATATACCTAAACGCAGATACGTTAAAGCACCTGCCAGTGCTGATGTATATTCCTAACCACCCATTTTCATATCCAATATTGGCGCCAAAATATTCCCCTCACGACCCATTCGAGTATGGTAAACCTGCCGATAAGCATAGACATTTTTTACGTACTCACGCGTTTCACGATACGGTATTAATTCTATCCATAATTCAGCGGGCATAGCCTCATCAGGTAACCATTTTTTAATTCTATGATAACCTGCATTATATGAAGCCGTTGCTAGGATCTCATTCCCCTGATTCTTCTTTTTCAAGTATTCTAAATACTCAGTACCTAAGCGAATATTTGTTTGCGGTTGATTCAGCCGCTTACTCGAGACCGTGCCTTTATTTACATACTTTGCTGTACTTGGCAATAATTGCATTAGACCACGAGCATTCGCGTGAGAGCGCGCATCAGGTGCAAAAGAGCTTTCACGGCGCGAAATAGCAATACTCCAAGTTACATCAATATGATTGCGCTTGCTGTAACGCTCAAACAAATCTTGAAAAGCGAACGGAAAGCGTAACTCTACATAGTCCCATGCTTTAATTTGCGCCAAGGTATAAATAGTGCTGTCGTACCAATCTAATTCTGCAGCGAGCTTAGATGCTGCAAGTTTTTCTTCTTCGCTTGAGGTGCGAGTTAAATAGTTCCATTCTCTGCGCGCGGAAGTAAAACGTTCAAGTTCATACATAGCTTTTGCTCGCTTAAAACCGGGTGCCTGTGCAACTTCGTCAACTAACTTATCACTGACAAGTAATGGCTGGTTATTAAGCTCGACAGGTAATCCCAATCGCGCAGCGGCCAAAAAGCCATAATAGTCACGCTCTTTTGCTACTGTTTGCCAAATCACTTTAGCGCGTTCACTATCACCACGTTGCTCTAAACTGTATGCCAACCAATATTGTTGGCCAAGACTCAAGTTCTCTTTGCCGGTAAAAAACGCCACAATGCCAGACCAATCTTGGGTTTTCAGCATATTACCCAATTGCCACTGCATCAATTTACGGTCTTGGCGATCTTTGGGGACTTTATTGAGCCAAAAGCGCGCCTCTGCATGACCGCTCGATGCCAAGGCCAACGCAAATGTATAATACACATCGGCTTTTTGCTCATCAGAATAAGCAAACATCTTATCTAGCTTTTCCCAGGCTTTGAGCGCTAACGTTTTATCTCGCCAAATTAACCGCTTAATGCCGTAATGGGCAATTTCTCCTTCTTTCACTGTTTTATTTTTATAACGGTACATACCCGCAGCAGCGCTCGGATCACTGCGTACTTTGCGATAAAAATCAGCTAAGTATTGCTCATTCTTGGGCAATAGTGTTTTTAAATACGGTAGTAAACTTTGTGATCCCCCTTGTGCCGATAAGGTAATACGTTGCCAAATCAACTCTTGACTCATATGGCCTTTTTTACGCCAAATACTAAATAAAGGGTCACATTCTTCTGGTTGCGACTTACCTACAGTCCAGAGCTCTGTCACTTGATTCATAATCGCTTTTTCAGGGGCGCCTAAATCAAGCTGGTATTGTAAAAACGTACAGGTCAATTCACTGTTGGAGGTTTCACGGTAATTATTAATAAAAGCCGCTTTACGTTTTTTCTTTTGCAGGTTCTGCAACCATGCTTTACGCACAGGCCACTCTAATGGTGTATTTTGATAAATAGTTAAATAGCGTTCAATCTCTGATTGATGCTCAATATCTGGATGGCGTTGCCAGTAAACTTTTTCAACATAAGGCTTTAGTGGGTGATCCAGTTTTTCAACAGCGTCCTTAAACTCTTGATAACTTCCATATCTAGCTGTTTTCTCCGCATCTAAAAATGCGTCATGCTCTGTATTAGCGTCGGCAGAAAATAAAGGAAATAATAATGCAGCTGCCGCAAAGCTTAAAAATTGTTTTTTCATGATGACCTTAATATTCAAAGGTAAATAAAAGACAAACACTTCTCCTACACCTTAGCACCAAACAAGCTATATTTTAACCAGTAGAAAGCTTGGTGAGTAAATTTTTCGTTGCAATTTTAATTTAAAGCAAGCACACTGATTGAAATGCAAACTCATCGTACCAGTCTTAGTTCACTAACTAGGGAGAATAATAATGTTATATAAAAGCGATTCCTTTGAAGTTGCTTTCATCAAGGATAATATCGCCGAGTTCAAGTTTTGTGTTGCCGGCTCTGTCAACACTTTGTCTCAGCAAACCTTGAAAGATTGCGCCTCTGCATTAAAAGAATTAGCAGCAAATACTGATATCAAAGGCATGATTTTTACCAGTGATAAAGAGCACTTTATTATTGGCGCCGATATTTTCGAATTTTTACCAACGTTTACTAAACCAGAAACTGAATTAGTAACCTGGATCAAAGATGCCACAGATGTATTTGACGCATTAGAAGATTTACCATTCCCAACTTTAAGCGCAATAAATGGCTTAGCACTTGGTGGCGGATGTGAGTGGGTACTTGCTACCGATTATCGCGTTGCAAGCTCTACAGCTAAAATTGGCCTTCCAGAAGTAAAACTAGGCATTATGCCTGGTTTTGGTGGCACAGTTCGCTTACCACGCATCGTTGGTGCCGATAATGCCATGCTTTGGATCACCTCTGGTGCAGAAAACCGCGCTGCTGATGCTCTTAAAGTAGGCGCTGTTGATGCGGTAGTTAGTGCTGACAAACTTTTAGACTCAGGTATTTCAACACTTGAATTAGCAATTGCTGGCAAGCTAGATTGGCAAGCCAAACGTAATGTTAAGCTGCAGCCACTTAAATTAAACCGCGTTGAGCAAGGTATGAGCTTTGCAATGGCTGAAGGTATGGTAATGGGTAAAACCAAAGGCCACTATCCTGCTCCGATCATGGCGGTTCGCACTATTAAAGCAGCAGCTAACTGTGGACGCGCGGAAGCAATGGCAATCGAAAATGCTAATTTTGCTAAACTTGCTCGTACTCCAGAAGCTGCCGCACAAACGGGTATCTTCCTTGCTGATCAATACATCAAGGGTAAAGCACGTAAGTCTGCTAAAACCAGTGATTTAGAAATAAAACAAGCCGCTGTTCTTGGCGCAGGTATTATGGGCGGCGGTATCGCTTACCAATCTGCTTATAAAGGCACACCAATCATAATGAAAGACATCCAACAAGATGCACTTGATTTAGGTATGGGTGAAGCATCTAAGCTATTAGGCCAAAAAGTACAGCGCGGTCATATGGCAATGGAGAAAATGGTTGCCACGTTAGGAAAAATTAAACCAACCCTTAATGATAGCGACTTACAAAGTGCAGATATCATTGTAGAAGCCGTGGTTGAAAACCCTAAAGTGAAGCAAGCAGTTTTAGCCGGCCTTGAAAAAGATATGCCAGCGGGCACTATTTTAACTTCTAACACGTCAACGATTCGTATTGACGAGCTAGCAACAGCCCTTGAAAAACCTGAAAACTTCTGTGGTATGCACTTCTTTAACCCAGTGCCTAAAATGCCACTAGTTGAAATTATCCGTGGCGAGAAAACTTCAGAGCAAACAATTAATGCCGTAGTTGATTACGCCTTAAAACTAGGTAAGTCGCCAATTGTTGTAAACGACTGCCCAGGCTTCTTTGTAAACCGCGTTTTATTCCCTTACTTTGCAGGCTTTAGCAAATTAGTTGTTGAAGGCGCTGATTTTGCAAAAGTAGATAAAGTCATGGAAAACGTATTTGGCTGGCCAATGGGCCCTGCCTACTTACTTGATGTTGTAGGTATTGATACGGCTTACCATTGTACTGGCGTTATGGCTGATGGTTTCCCTGAGCGTATGTCTCGTCAAGAAAAAGACCCTGTGACTGTATTCGCCAACGAAAAACGCTTTGGTCAGAAGAACAAAGCAGGTTTCTATCAATATGCACCAGACAGACGTGGCCGCTTGAAAAAAGCCCAAGATCCACAAGCTGTTGAACTACTTAGTTCTATCACTGATGCGCCAAAAGAGTTCGATAAACAAGAAATTATCGACCGCTGTATGGTACCAATGATCAACGAAGTACTGCTTTGTTTACAAGAGAACATTATTGCCTCACCACAAGAAGCTGATATGGCGCTTATTTACGGTATTGGTTTCCCTCCATTTAGAGGCGGTGCGTTCCGTTACTTAGATCAAACTGGACTAGCTAATTTTGTTGCAACAGCAGACAAATATGCTCACCTAGGTGCGATTTACCAAGTATCTGAGCAAACTCGTAAATGGGCTGAAGAAGGCCGTGTTTTCTATAAGGTGGAAGGATAAGACCATGAATACTCCTGTAATTGTAGATTGTATCCGCACGCCAATGGGCCGCTCTAAAAGCGGTGTATTTAAAAATAAGCGTGCTGAAGATTTAAGTGCCCACTTAATGAAGGGCCTCCTTGATCGTAACCCAGCCGTTGATCCAGCATCGATTGACGATATTTATTGGGGTTGCGTGCAACAAACGTTAGAGCAAGGTTTTAACGTTGCTCGTAATGCCGCACTGCTTGCAGGCATTCCGCATACCGTGCCTGCGGTAACAGTAAATCGCTTATGTGGTTCATCAATGCAAGCATTACACGATGCTGCCCGCGCAATCATGACCGGCGCTGGCGATACTTACCTTATTGGCGGTGTTGAGCACATGGGTCACGTACCTATGACGCACGGTAACGACTTTCACCCAGGCCTTGCTACTTCAATTGCACAAGCATCCGGTTCTATGGGTTTAACTGCAGAATACCTTGCAACAATTCATGGTATTAGCCGTGAGCAGCAAGACCAATTTGCCTATCGTTCGCACCAACGCGCCCATGCAGCCACGGTTGAAGGCCGCTTCCGCCGCGAAATCCTCGCAATGGAAGGTCATGACGCAGACGGCTCACTGATTTTAGTTGAAGATGACGAAGTCATTCGCCCAGAAACAACCGTAGAAGGCTTGTCACAGCTTCGCCCTGTGTTTAATCCTGCTTCGGGGTCTGTAACTGCGGGTACTTCTTCTGCACTTTCTGATGGCGCTTCGGCGATGTTAGTAATGAGCGAAGAAAAAGCCAAAGCACTAGGCTTACCAATTCGTGCCCGCGTTAAGGCAATGGCGGTAGCTGGTTGCGATCCATCAATCATGGGTTACGGCCCAGTACCTGCAAGTAAAAAAGCCTTGGCACAAGCAGGTATCACCATTGATGACATCGACGTAGCTGAGCTTAATGAAGCGTTTGCAGCACAATCATTACCAGTATTAAAAGACTTAGGTCTTGCTGATGTGGTTGATGAAAAAGTGAACCTGAACGGCGGCGCAATCGCCCTTGGTCACCCACTAGGTTGTTCAGGCTCGCGTATCAGCACGTCACTTATTCACTTAATGGAAGACAAAAACGCAAAATATGGTTTAGCGACTATGTGTATTGGTTTAGGCCAAGGCATCGCAACCGTATTTGAGCGTGTTCAAGACTGATTAACTTTAGAAACGTAACCAACTCTTGGTGATAAAAAGCCACGTTGATTTATAAATCAACGTGGCTTTTTTATATGTTTTTGCAAATATATTTTTATGGCCGGAGTAGCATTGGTGATGTGACTTTATTTATTGCGGTTAGGCCGTTAAACTAGCAGCCTTAAATTAATCGCTTAGCGCCATTTTAATAAAGGTCACCGCCATGAGTTTTGATAACCCCGATCACCAATTAGACGCCATCGGCCTACGCTGCCCAGAGCCTGTCATGATGATCCGCGGCGCAGTACGTAAAATGGCAGAAGGCGAAACCTTACTCATCATCGCCGACGACCCATCCACCACCCGCGACATCCCCAGCTTCTGTATGTTTATGGATCACACATTAGTCGCCAAAGAAGTCGATGCAGTACCGTATCGGTATTTGGTGAAGAAAGGGTTGTAATAGCTATCAGCTATCAGCTATCAGCTATCATCTATAATCTAAAATAAAAAATAAATAAGAAATCAGAAATAAATAAAAATATAAGAGATATATTATTTCAC
>NZ_PNDT01000165.1:0-448 GCF_005886375.1 Pseudoalteromonas sp. S1727 | reverse complement strand
ATTAAATTTTGTTAAAGATGCACCGTACAGCTTTATCCCAACAGCGAATGACATTGATGGTGACAGCTTAACCTTTAGCATCAGTAATAAGCCAAGTTGGGCGAGCTTTGACAGCAACACAGGGCAGCTATCTGGCACCCCGAGTAATGATGATGTGGGTGTAAGTAATAACATTATTATTGCAGTATCAGACGGCGCGATCACCACGGCATTGAGTAGTTTTAACCTCACGGTAAATAACATCAATGATGCACCCACAATCAGTGGCACACCAAGCATCACGGTTAGCGAAGACAGCCCGTATCAATTTACCCCTACCGTGAGCGATATTGATGGCGACAATTTAAGCTTTAGTATTATCAATAAACCAAGCTGGGCCAGCTTTAATACCAGCACTGGTGAGTTATCGGGTACACCGGATAACAGCCATGTGGGCAGTTATGCAGCG
>NZ_PNDT01000164.1:0-379 GCF_005886375.1 Pseudoalteromonas sp. S1727 | reverse complement strand
CCAAGTTGGGCGAGCTTTGATAGCAGCACAGGGCAGCTATCTGGCACCCCGAGTAATGATGATGTGGGTGTAAATAATAACATTATTATCTCCGTATCAGACGGCGCGATCACCACAGCATTGAGTAGTTTTAACCTCACGGTAAATAACATCAATGATGCACCCACAATCAGTGGCACACCAAGCATCACGGTGAGTGAAGACAGCCCGTATCAATTTACCCCTACCGTGAGCGATATTGATGGCGACAGTTTAAGCTTTAGTATTATCAATAAACCAAGCTGGGCCAGCTTTAATACCAGCACTGGTGAGTTATCGGGTACACCGGATAACAGCCATGTGGGCAGTTATGCAGCGCTGACCATCCTGGTGGGGGAGG
>NZ_PNDT01000163.1:0-370 GCF_005886375.1 Pseudoalteromonas sp. S1727 | reverse complement strand
CCACTGAGTGTTCCAGTGCTGCTATCAAAGCTCAACCAACTTGGCTTATTGGTAATACTAAAGGTGAGGCTGTCGCCTTCTGTATCAACGGCCGTTGGGGTGAAGCTGTAGGCGGTTTTCTCACTGATTGACACACTTGGCGCGCCGCTGATCACTGGCACGTCATTCACGCTAGTGACATTCACAGTGATGTCGGCCGGTGCTGAATCCACAGTGCCGTCGTTGACCATAAAGCTAAAGGAGTCGCTACCAAAGAAGTGGCTATCCCCTTGATACACGGCTTGTGATCCTGTCAGGGTCACGGTGCCATTTTGAGGCTGTGTACTTATTTGATAAGTTAAAGTATCTCCTTCGATATCGCTGCCAGCCA
>NZ_PNDT01000162.1:0-1227 GCF_005886375.1 Pseudoalteromonas sp. S1727 | reverse complement strand
TTAGCTTGCTCTAGTTGTTGTTTGAGTCTTTCAAGTTGCTCAATCATTTTTTGAATATACTCAGGTAAATCATTATTCTTATCTTGCTCAGCAGTTTGCTGTGCTGCTCGCCCTGAGAGTTTATCTCTTTCTGTTGATGTTAACTTATAGCCTTTATCCGTCGCGACTTCTTGAGTGTTATTGGTGTGGTTTTTGATAGTTAAACTTGCTGATAGTGGATTAAGGCTCATACTAATTTGCTTGATAGATAAAGATAGCCTGTTATCGGTTGAAGGGACAGATCCTTTAATTATTTAGAAAAAAAAGCCGAGTTTTCACTCGGCTTATACAACATTTTTTAATTTGAGGTATACCTCAACAAATAATGCTTACTCAGCGGCTGTTGCAGCATCGAACAATGCTTTTATCGCGTCAGCGTCAATTGCACCACTAAATACTTTTAGCTCATCAATTGCGCCGTTGTATGGTGTATCCCAATAGTTTACACCAAGTGCAAACTCATTGGTTTCACCAGCAACTGTAAATACACGCGGGAAGCCTACCGTATCAAGTTTTAGTTCGCCGTTAACGTAGATTTTTAAGGTGTTACCATTACTACCATCTACTGTCATCACTAAATGAGTCCACTCACCTTGTGGGATACGGCTATCAAGTTCACCATTATCAAAGAACGCACCAGAAGTACCCCATAGACGTGTTTTGTTTGTGCCATCCATTGAAGGGACTAAGCTCAACCATGTAGATGAATTTGCACCTGCAAAAAATGCGGTGGTATAACTGGTAAATGCATCAGGTTTTAACCACAATGAAATTGAATAGTCATTGGTGGTGATCAGGTTGTCAGGTAATCTTACCCCTGTAGTGCCATCTAAGTGTACTGCTTGGCCAATAATTCCGTCTGTAAAAGTGACCGCACCACCTTGATTATCAATACGGTTGCCAGTTGATTTACCTGAACCATAAGCGCCTTCAAGTTCCGCTAAATCACCTTCAAAACTATACTGTGCAGGCGCGAGTGATTTAACCGTGACATCAAAGCTTTTAGTATCTGTAAAACCTTTATAGTTAATTGTTGCAGTAAGTGTCACTATTTGGTCGCCAGCAAGCGCACTTGGTTGATTAACAATGGCTGTGCCATTAACGGGTTTTAAATACTCTTCGTTATTTGATGTCCAGCTAATACCAGACACAAATGGTCCAACACGCGGTAAGGTAAAGCTTTCACGG
>NZ_PNDT01000161.1:0-1229 GCF_005886375.1 Pseudoalteromonas sp. S1727 | reverse complement strand
CCGCCGTGAAAGGGCGGTGTCCTAGGCCTCTAGACGATGGGGACACAGAAATGTGTCACTAGGACAATTGATTAGTTAGACTCACATCCTGAGCTGTTAAGGTAATTGCGATTAATACAAATTAAGACTCGAGCCTAATTTGTTCGCTATTTTCTCGGTTAAACCGCCTTTAACTAAAAAGTTAAGTGGCGTCCCCAAGGGGATTCGAACCCCTGTTACCGCCGTGAAAGGGCGGTGTCCTAGGCCTCTAGACGATGGGGACACAGAAAACTGCTACCCTAGGACAAACACTTAAATAAATTGGTGGAGCTATGCGGGATCGAACCGCAGACCTCTTCGCTGCCAGCGAAGCGCTCTCCCAGCTGAGCTATAGCCCCAACTTATTATTTTGCTAAACACTTACGCAGTTAAAGCGTGCTGTGTATCGCTGAGTGCGGGGCGCATTCTATGCAGCCACCCAAATAATGTCAACATTTTTTTCAGTAACTTTATTCAAATGGTTTATTTTTCAGCAAACTGAATAACGAATAAACCACACTGTTTAAAATACGCGCAAAGCCACTGTTTCGAAACAGAATTTGAAGCTAAAACGGAAAAACAAAGTTACCTTGATTGTTTAAGCTGCTCTGATCAGCAGAGTAATATGTTATACATTTATATGCAAAATAAAGTGACTGTGTTTTTGTACTTTTTAGCCATTAAGTGTCAGGCAATTATTAGAGAATATAAATAAAGGATAGCTTCCCTACCCTAATACGTTTTTAGTTAATGTTGTTTCTTATTTTCTTTTATGAGTAAACAGAACTGCCAAAATGCTTTCAGTAATATTCGCCAGCCCAGATTAAGCATAAACAGCTTTAATACGCTTCTAGTTAACAACTAAGAAAGCTAATGCTCAAAAACACAGGAACTCAGCAGAGAACTATTTTCACACAGAGATTGAAATAGCACGTCATAAAATACATAAACTGATTTTACTTATGTAATAAACACAGTGAATTGACTATAAAACAATCTCAATACAGGTTCGTTGATTATAAAAGCTGCATCTAAAACATTTTTACTCATTCAAGTGTTGACACATTTACAACTCTATCTATAATAGCGCCCCACAACAACGCAGCAATGAGTTGTTATTCAGATGTGGGTGATTAGCTCAGTTGGGAGAGCATCGCCCTTACAAGGCGAGGGTCACTGGTTCAAGTCCAGTATCACCCACCACATATAAA
>NZ_PNDT01000160.1:0-497 GCF_005886375.1 Pseudoalteromonas sp. S1727 | reverse complement strand
GAACGGTTGAATTACCAATTGTTTCCATACTAAAACTAATGTTTTGAACTGCATCAGCCCCTACTTGGAAGTTAGCCGAGTAAGTGCCATCAAGAAGGTTTTGACCACCAAATGTAGTATCCTCTGCGACTCGATTTACTTCTTCAGATAACGAGCGAATTTCATCTTGAATCGCTAAACGGTCTTCATCTGTATTTGTACCATTCGATGCTTGCTGGGCAAGTGTGCGCATACGTTGGAACATTGATGTTACTTCGTCTAATGCACCTTCTGCAGTTTGTGCAAGTGAAATACCATCATTTGCATTTCGGTTACCTTGATTTAAACCATTAACCTGACTGGTTAAACGGTTGGCGATTTGCATACCTGCCGCATCATCTTTCGCACTATTAATACGTAGACCTGATGATAGACGTTGGAATGAAGTATCGAGTGAATTACTAGATTTACTTAACTGTCTTTGTGCGTTCAGGGAACTCACATTAGTATTTACATAT
>NZ_PNDT01000016.1:0-100420 GCF_005886375.1 Pseudoalteromonas sp. S1727 | reverse complement strand
CATGTACGACTGCATGGATGCAGGAGGTAGAGCAATGCAGGAGCAATTGCCGAGAACAACCACATGTCAAAATTTATGCCTTGTTATCACTCCATTTATCTGTCGCTATAAATGGTCAGTAACTTAACACGATTGGTATTATTGAATTGTAATCGAGAATTAAAAATTAAAATAACAACTCAGCTATTTATTTAACGGATAGCTTATTACTTTCTGATAGTCCTCTTTCTGAATATATTTGGTTGCCAGCCCCAGCGAAGGGCACCGAGTCGTAAAAATACGGTAATAAATAACGAGCCAAATATACACCATAAGTAAGGAACGCCTAATAAAAATAGTGCTGCGTAAGCAAGGCCACCGCAAAAACAAGCGGTGGAGTAGAGTTCATCACGCATCACCAGCGGGACTTCGCGGCAAATTACGTCGCGCATCAAACCGCCGAATATACCCGTGGTCATGCCCATGGTAATTGCAACTATCATGGTCGTGCCTTCGATTAATGCTTTTTCGATACCAACTACATTAAAAATTGCCATGCCAATGGCATCAACAAGTAACATATAATAGTTCGATACATCAGGCATATAGCGAATAAATATCACAGCAACGAAGATTGCAGCATACGTTGCGTATAAGTAATCGGGCTGGGCAATCCAAAACACTGGCTGATTTAATAATACATCACGTAGTGTGCCGCCGCCTAAGGCTGTAACCGTACCGACGACGACAACACCGAATCCTCCGATATCTTTATCATGGCCAAGCAACGTCCCTGAAATTGCGAAAAAGGCAACCCCAATAATGTTTAAAAAGTGAAAATAGTCAGCAGTCACTTTGATATTTATTCCATTAAAAATAACTGTGGATAAGTGTAACTGACTTTAAATTTATAGCACCTTAATATAACGCTATGTGATTAATTGTCATAATAGGTAGTGATCGCTTTAACGCTTTTAATCGTCATTGGTCCCATAAGTTATTGCTATTAGGGTTTCATGGCGTTATAAGGTTATGGTTGTTTCAGTAATTACTGAAATAAGTGGAGGTTTCCGAGTGTTTTGCACTCACATTATCAGGACAAGTCTAAATGCGCGTGCTTTGCGCTTCTTTATTGGAGAAGTAAGTGAAAAATTATGTTATCGCTGCTGCCCTCAGTTCTTTTATGGGCCTTGCTCTATCAGCTTCGGCTGGCGTTCAAAATCCGGTTGATAAAGTATTTCCCGGAACAATTAAAATCAAAGTTGATGCTACCGATCTTGCTCATCGTATTTTTCAAATAAACGAAACCATCCCAGTAAACTCTGGTGATATGACATTACTTTATCCACAGTGGATACCAGGACACCATTCACCGGTTGGACCAATAAGTCAGTTGGCTGGATTGAAAATTTCAGCAAAAGGTAAAGCGATCGCATGGCAACGCGATCCTGCTAACGTATACGCTTTTAACTTTAAGGTTCCTAAGGGTGTACGTGAGTTGCATGTTGAATATCAATTTTTGTCACCACAAAGTTCAGAGCAAGGACGCGTTATGATGACGCCAGAAATGCTCAACTTACAATGGGATACAGTAGCGCTTTATCCCGCAGGGCATTACAGTCGTAAAATTAAATTTCAACCAAGTGTAACGTTGCCGAAAGGCTGGCAATTTGCTACTGCACTTGAAAAGTCTTCGCAAAAAGACAATACAGTTACCTTTGAGGGAATTGATTTTGAAAACCTAGTCGACTCGCCTATGTTTGCTGGTAGCCACTATAAACGTGTTGATTTAAACCCAAATGCTGATACTAAAGTGTTCTTAAATATCTTTGCAGATAAAGAAAAAGATCTTCAGATCAGTGACGAAGGGTTAACAGCACACCGTGAGCTTATTCAGCAAATGTATGCGCTTTATGGTGCACACCACTTTGATCATTATGACTTTTTACTTGCCCTTACAGATAAGTTAGGCGGTATTGGTATGGAGCATCATCGTTCAAGTGAAAATAGCGCGAAAGAAAATTACTTTACCGATTGGGATAAGTCATGGGTGGGTCGCGATTTATTAGCGCACGAATTTAACCATTCTTGGAATGGTAAATATCGTCGACCTGAAGCCTTATGGACACCGACCTATAATCAGGTAAAAGAAGCGAATGGCCTTTGGGTTTATGAAGGGCAAACCCAGTTTTGGGGGCAAGTTATTGCGGCTCGTTCAGGACTTTGGAGCCAAGAAAATACGATGGACATGCTAGCCCGTTTAGGCGCAACCTATGATCAAGGTCGCCCTGGTATGACATGGCGCAATATTTTAGATACTACTAACGATCCAACCATCGCTCAGCGCTCATCTTTGCCTTATCGCAGCTATCAAATGAGTGAAGATTATTACTCAGGGGGCGAGTTAATTTGGTTTGCTGTTGATGCGAAATTACGTGAATTGAGTAACAACGGTCATTCATTAGATGATTTTGCTCACGACTTTTTTGGTGTAAACCCCGGTGATTGGAATGTACTGACCTATAAATTTGACGATGTGATCAATACTCTCAATGGGATTGAAAAGTACCAATGGGATGAGTTTATTAATGCGCGTTTAAAAGGCCATGTAAATTTGTCTAACTCACTTGCAGATCAAGGTTGGCAATTGATTTATAACGATAAAGCCTCTGATGGCATTAAAGCAATTGAAACCCGCTATAAAGCGACGGATCTACTTTATTCTCTGGGCTTTTCAGTAAATAAAGAGGGCAAAATGCGCGATGTATTATGGGATAGCCCTGCATTTAATGCGGGTCTTGCGCCAAGTATGCAAATTATTGCGGTTAATAATACGCAGTTCAGTGGTGATGCACTTAAAGATGCCGTCACTGATGCTAAAGGCACAACAGCGCCAATTAAGCTACTGGTGAAAAACTTTGATCAGTACAGTGAAATTCAGATAGATTACCATGATGGCCTTAAATACCCTCATCTTGAGCGTATCGAAGGAAAACCAGATTACTTATCGCAGTTACTTACTGCGCGCTAAGCCTTAGCTCCATAAATGTTCATATACCCACATCATGTGGGTATATTTTATTAAGAATTATTTTTCATTAGCAAAAAAATCCACAACCAATTGAGTCATTGAATCAACCCCCAGCTGCAATGCTTTCTCGTCGGCGAAAAACTGTGGCGAGTGATTACTTGCCGCCATTTTGGCATCTTGGCCTTGGGGTGTAACACCTAAGAAAAAAAACAAGCCCGGAGTTTCTAATGCGTAATAGCTGAAGTCTTCAGCACCGGTGATCAAATCAGTGGTAATGATATTCTCAGCCCCAGCCACTTTAGCGAGTGTTGGCGTCATTTTTTGGGTGAGTTTTACATCATTCACAGTAACCGGATAGCCATGATCGATATGTACATCGGCTTTAGCGCCGGCAGATTCTGCTACTAGTTCGGCGGTTTTCGCTAACCGTGTTTTAATATCTGCACGCATTGTTTGGTCAAAGGTGCGAATAGTGCCAATTAACTCAACACTATCAGGAATGATATTTGAGCGGACGCCGCCATTAATAGCCCCAAAGGAGATAACAGAGGGCGCTTTGGTAACATCAACTTGACGAGATGAAATGGTTTGTGTGGCCATAATAATTTGCGAAGCTGCGACGATTGGATCAACCCCATTCCAAGGTCGTGAACCATGGGTTTGGCGACCTTGAACATTAATAGTAAAAGAATCTTCACTGGCCATAAGTGGGCCTTCACGAAAGCCAATTTGGCCTGTATTTAATGAGCTGGTTACATGTAAACCAAATACCGCTACGGGTTTTTCTTTGAATAAACCTTCTTTGAGCATCAGTTCAGCACCGCCTTCCTCGCCGTCTGGTGCACCTTCTTCCGCTGGTTGGAATACGAACAGGACATCACCCGCTAAGTCATCTTGAACTTTAGCTAAAGACTCTGCCACAGCCATCAAAATAGCAACATGATTATCGTGACCACAGGCATGCATAACACCGACTTCATTGCCACGGTAGGTTGAGGTCTGGGTTGATGCAAATGGTAAGTCAACTTGCTCAGTAACTGGGAGGGCGTCCATATCGGCACGCAGCGCCACTAAAGGACCTTTTTTACCGCCTTTGAGTTTAGCCACCACACCAGTATGAGCTACCCCAGTTTGAACTTCGAGGCCCATTGCTTTTAAATGTTTAGTAATGTATTTAGCAGTTTCAAATTCGCGATTACTCAGCTCAGGGTATTGGTGCAGATGACGTCGCCACGTGATCACTTTTTCACTGACACTGTGATTGGCTTTTTTTAGATTATTGTTGAGCTGCTGATCATAAGCTGCTGCAAAGCTAGGGGAAGATAACGTGCTTATCAATATGCCGTTTAGTAATAAACTGCTGTAAATAATTTTGTTTAACATAGCAATCCCTTTTATTATTAGAGTATTAAACTACTGTAGAGTAAAGCGATATGAATGAACAGGACCGTGCGATAATTAACCAAGGAAACTGGTTTAGTAGCCGCGCTGACGAATTTCAGCAGTCGTTATTGCAACATGCAAAAGTAATTAAACTCGACGCTGGTGAGGCGTTATTTTTGCGTGGTGATGAAAACTCAGGTTTATACGCTGTACTTAATGGGGTAATACGAGTCAGTGGTGCAAATAGCGAAGGAAAAGAGGCGGTTTTGACTTTTATTGACGCTTCGACTTGGTTTGGCGAAGTAGCATTATTCGATGGCGGCCTGCGCACTCATGATGTACATGCACAAATACCGAGCCGATTACTGTTTATCCCCTATTGTGCACTGATACAACTATTGGCCGCTAAGCCGATATATTGGCATGACTTTGGGGTATTATTATCACAAAAAATGCGCTTATTGTTCACTTCATTAGAAGATCACGCTTTATTAACTGCACAGCAAAAAGTGTGTAAGCGATTGTTGATAATGACAGCGACTTCACTTGCTCGAAATACTGCAACAATCATGTTATCACAACAACAACTTGCAGATATGACCTACTTAACTCGGCAAACAATTAATCAAATTCTGCAACTGCTGAGCGAAAAAAACATTGTATCTTTACATTATCAACGGGTAGAAATTATAGATAAAGAAAAGTTGGCGGCATTGGCACAGTAAATTTCTTATCCGTTTTTAGCTAACTGGCTTCATAATTGCTTAGCATGGGGAGTGACCCATCTTTTCAATGGAATTGAGGCAATGAGCATGCTTACCTTTAATAATCAGTACCGTACACAGCCATATCGTGCGCCTGATCAAACACAAACAGTGATACCTCCTAAAGCGGCAACTGAATTGCCGGATATGGCAAATACTAGCCAAGTTGATACAACAACATCTCTTAAAAACCCACGCTATGAAAAAAGCTTTCTTGAACAGGCAAAAGAAGCGCTTATTTATCAACGATTAGGTGTCGATAAAGAAAAAATAGCTGAACTTAAGGCGGCGATAGAAGAGCTGGCGAAAAAAATACAAGATCATGACGGTGATACAACAGCATTATCTGAACAAATGGCAAATATGCAAAAAATGCTTGAGCAAGAGTATCAAAAAGGGCGAGAACTGCAACCCAAAGCACCAGAACACGACAAAGGCAAGATTATCAGTGCATTAGTATAGTTTTATTCAAATGTCGGCTAGCAGACATTGTTACTTTATAGTTATTTGCTAAAGTAATTTTATTACATGATAAAACTAGGATATGCGATGAAAACGTTACAACAACAACTTGGTAAGTATGGCTTATATCACCGCTCAAAACGAAATGTTTTAACGCACTTTTTTGGTATACCTTTGATTGTATTTGCGGTCATTTGTTTACTTGCACGTATTCATATTCCACTTGGAGAGTTTGTGATAAATGGTGCACAGCTTGTGGTGTTCGTGTCTGTGGTTTATTACTTAATGCTCAGTGTGTCATTGGCGTTAATGATGGCCGTGTTATTAGTATTATTGTCGATTGCTGCAGCCCCCATAGCGCACCTTGCTTTTAGTCATTGGTTGCTGATAAGTGTTGGACTTTTTGTACTTGGTTGGGTATTACAGTTTATCGGTCATTATTATGAAGGAAAAAAGCCAGCCTTTGTTGATGATATAGTGGGCCTTGTTATTGGTCCTTTGTTTGTCCTTGCCGAACTACTTTTTATGTTGGGTCTGTATAAAAAACTCGAACATGAAGTGACTGAAATTGCCGGACCAACTAAACCTTAAACACCCAATATCAATAAAGGTAAATAATGAATTTTAATAATAAAACAGTGTGGATCACCGGTGCATCTTCAGGCATTGGTAAAGAGTTGGCAATTCAATTTGCACAGCTGGGGGCGCGGGTTATTTTGTCAGCACGGAATGTTGCTAAGCTTGAACAGTTATGCAGTGAGTTAAACGGTAGCCAGCATCAAGTTATCCCTCTTGATTTAGCACAACCAGAGCAGGTACTTGAATACGTCACTCAGCACATCAACGACATTGGTAAGGTTGATATTCTGATCAATAACGGCGGTGTGTCGCAGCGTAGCTTATTTTTGGAAAATGATTTCTCAGTGTATCGCCAGTTAATGGAAGTGAACTACTTTGGTTTAGTGGCACTTACCAAAGCAGTGTTACCTTCAATGGTGGCACAAGGCGGGGGGGCGGTTGTATCAATCAGCAGTGTAGCGGGGAAAGTAGGTTCTCAGTTTAGAACGGGTTATTCAGGCTCTAAATATGCGGTAGTGGGTTTTATGGATTGCCTGCGCGCAGAGGTGTCAAATAAAAACATTCATTGTTTAACAGTATGCCCTGGTTCAATTAAAACGGCTATCGCACATAATTCGTTAAATGAGCATGGTGTGGCGCAAAATAAAGCGGAACCCTCTATTGAAAATGGCATGGACGTTACGGTTGCCGTTAAACAGATGATACACGCCATTGCGAACAGAAAAGATGAAGTTGTAATAGGTGAGGGGATCAGTGGTTGGGCGCCTACTATAAAACGTTTTTTCCCGGGTTTATTTAACCGTTTAACGGCAAGAACCAGCTATCGGTAATATAAATTTGGTCAGTTGTGCATATTGGTTGAATAGCAAACAAACACGCGGGTAACCACACCGTTTTGTCTTTTATTACTTGCACCATCAATTATATGCCCTTAAAGTGTAAAAAATGTTGTAAAAGAGTAACTATTGTAATGGATAAAGAACAAGTGGAATCAAAGCAAGCCAAGCCGCTAACAGCCGAAGAGCAAGCATTGGCTCATCAGCAGAGTGTAATGTGGCAGCGAGAATGCTTTCAAAACGCGCAAAAACATTTAGCAGAAAAAGGCGTAATGCCAAAGAGCTTAATAGAAAAAGAAAGCCGGTTTATTGCCCCACTGTGTGCACTTTGGAAGTTTAAAGGCCAAGACGGAAAAAGCTACTGGGTTATAACAGGTCGTCTGCCAACAGATCATGCGCTAGCGTCAGTGGCAGAAAACGCCCGTGAAGCATTGCGTTATTTTTCTTTGCAATGGCAGTTAAAAGCGGATCAAATCATTCACAGCGGCGGCGCGCGTGATAAAACCCAAGTTGATTTTGCTAATCTTTTAATTAATCGTGCACACGGTCTTTATGAGATGTACGAAAAAGAAGAGTTGTGGCTAAACGAACCTAAATAACATTAGCTCAGCTATACTAGCTCAACTTAAGTTAATAAGTACAAAAGCGAACGTATTATCTGGCTCTTCAAGCTTAATAAGTTCGCTTTTTTATATTTATTTAATGAACCAGCGTGAACGGTTTTGTATTAAATCTATTTATCGGGCATTGCATACGCAGCCGCGGAATTCCTGCTTCCATAAACACATGACCTTGTTGCTCAAAACCATTGCGTTTAAATCGCTCTACTTCGTTTAAAATGCAATTAATACTGACGCAATCACAGCCTTGTTGTTGTGCAAGCTCAACAATATAGGTGAGTAGTGAGCGATATACAGAACGGTTGCGATGCTCGGGTAGCACCGCAATTCGCCCAATTAGCCCATCGTTACATAACCGGCCGGTTGCAATAGGGCTTTGGCTATCATCGGTGACTAAAATATGATGAGCGCACCGATCAAGGTTATCAAACTCAACATGCTTGGGAATATGTAGTTCATATACAAAAACCCGCTCTCTGATCTGTTGCAGTAACTCCTTACCTAACTCCCATTCTACTTTGCTGATATGATAGCCCATAAATACCCACTCCTAGCAAAACCAAATCCCCTCATTAAGAAGTGTAGTAAAGGTTTGTACAAATAATAAACTATTTTTTGAACTATTAAGTTGCTCTGCTGTCACTGTGGTGTGATCTGTGAGTAATTTAACCGCGCTTAAATCACTCTCAGGGAGGGTATAATTTTCGCCATTAATACTTAGAAGTATTTCGTTTTCAAAAACTTGATATAGCGCTCGAGTACCACCTAAACGCTCAAAAATAATCTCATCATCCGCTATTAGCTCGCTCACTTGCTCACTACTAAATAAATCTTCTGGTGGCATTAGATCCATCTCATGCTTAGGTTGACTCAATGTAGTTCCTAACCAAGATTTAAATAAGATGTCGTCCTCTAAGATAGCCTGCATTAATTGCTTTACGTTATCGGCCTCTGTTGATTGGATCTCACCTTTAGACTCACGTAATGTGATTGCTGGATCTTGATAACGTTTATTTCCAGCTTCTTTATCAATGATATGATCGGCAAAGTTTGACAGTAAATCACGCTGATTTGGGGCGCGAAAACCGATAGAGTAATTCAGCGCATTTTCTACAGCGTAACCTTCATGTGGACAGCCTGGCGGAATATATAAAATGTCGCCAGGTTCTAGGATACAATCGATAACAGCAGGAAATTGTTCAACTTGTAATAAGCTTTTATTTTGTGCAAATTGTTTTAAACTCGCATCAGGCATTCCAACCCGCCAATGGCGCTTACCTTCACCTTGAATGATAAATACATCGTATTGATCTAAATGTGGGCCTACACCGCCGCCTGGCGTTGAAAAGCTGATCATTAAATCGTCAATACGCCAATTCGGAATGAATCTAAATGGCTCAAGAAGCTGTGCAGCTGCAGGATGCCAGTGGTCAACGGCTTGTACCAATAGGGTCGAATTTTGCTCTGTTAGTAATTCAAAATTTTCAAATGGACCATGGTGTGCTTGCCAATCGTTGTTCTGGTTTGTGATTATTCGTGATTCAATACTCTCTTCCATAGCAAGGCCAGCAAGCTCATTAGCATCAAGTGGATCTGCAAATTCTACAAAACCTTGTTTGATCAAGAGCGGTTGTTTTTGCCAATATTGGGTTAGAAATTGTTGCTCAGTTAAGCCATTTATAGTTAGTTGATACATGCTGCGCCTATTAAAAATAAAAAAGCGAAAGGCAAGGGCCTTTCGCTTTATAAACGTTTTAGCTAAAAGCCTTTATGCTAAGTTGTCGATGAACTCGACAGCACGGCCAATGTAATTAGCTGGCGTAAGTTTTTTCATTTCAACTTTAGCTTCTTCTGGTAATTCTAAACCATCGATGAAATCAGCCATAATTTCTTGGTTAACACGTTTACCGCGAGTTAAATCTTTAAGCTTTTCATATGGTTTTTCGATGCCATATTTACGCATAACTGTTTGGATTGGCTCTGCGAGCAATTCCCAGTTTTGGTCAAGTTCTTCAAGTAAACGCTCTTCGTTAACTTCTAACTTACTCACGCCTTTAAGCGTTGATTGGTATGCAATTAACGCATAGCCCATACCAACACCTAAGTTACGAAGTACCGTTGAGTCAGTAAGGTCACGCTGCCAGCGAGAGACAGGTAGCTTTTGTGCTAAATGGCCAAAAATAGCATTTGCTAGACCTAAGTTACCTTCTGAGTTTTCAAAATCAATCGGGTTAACTTTGTGTGGCATAGTTGATGAACCAATTTCACCAGCAATGGTTTTTTGCTTAAAGTGGTTAAGCGCAATGTAGCCCCATGCATCACGATCGAAGTCTAATAAAATCGTGTTAAAACGGGCAATGGCATCGAATAATTCAGCAATGTAGTCATGCGGTTCAATTTGTGTTGTAAACGGGTTGAATGTTAAGCCTAGGCTCGTTACAAATTGCTCAGCATGGTTGTGCCAATCGTAATCAGGGTAAGCGCTTAGGTGAGCGTTGTAGTTACCTACCGCGCCATTAATTTTACCGAGCATTTCAACTTGGGCAATTTGGTCACGTTGACGCTTTAAGCGCATATACACGTTGGCAAATTCTTTACCCATCGTCGAAGGTGTTGCTGGTTGACCGTGAGTTCGGGTCATCATTGGAACAGCTTTGTACTCAATGGCTTTTTCTTTAATAGCATTAAGTAATTGATCACAGTAAGGCAGTAATACTTCGTTACGAGCTTCGGTTAGCATCAAACCGTGAGACAAGTTATTGATGTCTTCTGATGTACAAGCAAAGTGAATAAATTCATTGATTGCATGTAGCTCGGCGTTATCTGCTACTTTTTCTTTTAGTAAGTACTCAACCGCTTTTACATCGTGGTTTGTGGTACGTTCGATATCTTTTACACGTTGCGCATCGGCTTCGCTGAAGTTATCAACAATCGCGTTAAGTAAAGCATTGGCTTCGTCGCTAAATGCCGGTACTTCTTGGATAGCATCCGCTGATGCAAGGGCTTGTAACCAACGAACTTCGACTGTTACACGGTATTTAATCAAGCCAAATTCGCTGAAAATACTGCGTAGTTCAGTGGTTTTGCTGCCGTAGCGACCATCCACCGGAGAGATAGCTGTTAACGCTGAAAGCTCCATAATAACTCCTAAATTTTAGTTTTGAACGATAATTAAATATGGTTTTTAGCAATGGCGATAATTTTTCTTTTTGCAAAGAAAAAATGACGGCGTTTACCGCCCATTTGTCGCCATAATACTGCACTGCGAATACCTGCTAATAATAACGCACGTATTTTGTGTTGTACTAATTGCTGTTTTAATAAATCAGGTTTGCCATAAACCTGAATTCGGTGCCCAAGGGGGCTAAGCACCTTTGAATAAATATCGGCAAGGGCAGCGATCACGGTGTCATCGGTGATGGCAAAGTGATTAAGGCGTCGCTTAACATCTTCAATACCTTTGCCAAGTTCTGTTAAGCTGCTTGCTTTGGCGCTTAAAGCGCGTTCAAGTTGCATTAAACCGCCAACGTATTTGACGATTTCTACATCTTTATTTTCACCAGTACTGAGTTGATTAACTAATATTTTATAGCCTTCTCTTAGGTTTTCAGTGCCTTGGTAAACATCGCTGGGTGTTTCTGGTGATGTTTCTACTATGCTGTTTAAGAGCTTTTCTAACTCGTAATCGTTACTACTGCCGTATTGCGCTATTTTTTGTACTTGTTTAGCTGCTTGGCACATTGCGGCCAGCGCCATAACTTGGTTTTCAGTCATTATTTGATCACCGAATCAATGATACCACCGCCCAAACACACTTCATTGGCATAAAATACTGCTGATTGACCTGGAGTGACGGCTTTTTGCGGTTCATCGAATAACACTCTTGCTACACCATCATCACCAACCAGCAGAGTACAGTTGATGTCTTCTTGGCGATAACGTGTTTTTACTGTGCAGCGCGTAGTGCCTTTAGGTCCAATACGGTCAACCCAGTGTAATTGGTTGGCATTTAAACCATTGCTGTAAAGGCGAGGGTGATCTTTACCTTGACCAACCACTAATACATTACGCTCAATATCTTTATCAACCACGTACCAAGGTTCGCCTGAGCCTTCTTTCATGCCGCCAATAAGTAAACCTTTACGTTGGCCTAATGTGTGATACATCAAACCTTCGTGCTCACCTACATTATTGCCGTCTGTATCTTCGATAGTTCCAGGCTGCGCAGGTAAGAATTTTTGTAAAAAGTCTTTAAATTTACGTTCGCCGATAAAGCAAATACCGGTGCTGTCTTTTTTATCGTGGGTAATTAAATCTTGCTCTTCAGCAATGCGCCGTACTTCTGGTTTGGCAATATCACCCACCGGAAACAATGTTTGTGCAATATGTTCATGGCTTAATGTATATAAGAAGTAACTTTGATCTTTATTATCATCAAGGCCACGGCACATTACGTATTTGTCATCGCGCAATTCACGACGTACATAATGGCCTGTTGCAATATAATCAGCGCCAAGTGCACCTGCAGCAAACTCTAAGAAAGCTTTGAACTTGATTTCTTTATTACACATGATGTCAGGGTTCGGTGTACGGCCCGCTTTATACTCAGCAAGGAAATATTCAAACACGTTATCCCAATATTCTGCAGCAAAGTTTACTGTATGTAGCTCAATCCCTAGCTTGTCACAGACTGCTTGGGCATCTTTTAAATCATCTGCCGCAGCGCAATATTCATCATTATCGTCTTCTTCCCAGTTCTTCATAAACAGGCCTTCAACGTGATAGCCTTGTTGTTTTAATAAATAAGCTGATACAGAAGAATCAACACCGCCGGACATGCCAACGATGACTTTAATGTGACTATTTTCGCTCATGGATAATTTCGCTTATACAGGTTACTGTCATTTAAACTACTAGCGTTTATACGCATTACAGGGCTCAAGAAAAGACACTCTGACAAATTACGCAGGCTATGAAAGGCCGCGATTATAGCAGCATACCCAAACCACCTCAAGATGCAGAATTCAGCGTTTCACAGGGGCTTAATATCAAGGCGTTACTTTGCAACAATGGCGGTCCCTTTTAAGAAGTAACAACGCCGAGAGTAACTACCTGTGAAACGCCCAACGGGTTGGTTTAAAAACGACAAAATTTTTTGTAATGGCATGTGGCAGGTTAAGTTTCAAAAAAACAGCGCTTGGATTTTGAAACTTAACCTTGTGTTATGGCTAGGTAAAATTACTCTACGCCAATAAAACCGCCGGTTTGATGTGCCCATAAAGCAGCATAAATACCATTTTGCGCTAATAGTTCATCATGACTGCCTTGCTCTACAATCCCGCCGTCATCAAGCACGATAAGCCTATCCATTTGTGCGATAGTGGATAGGCGGTGAGCAATTGCGATCACGGTTTTGCCGGTCATTAAGTCATCAAGACTTGCTTGAATGGCTGCTTCGACTTCGGAGTCAAGTGCGCTGGTTGCTTCATCTAAAATCAGTATCGGGGCATTTTTCAGCAGCACGCGGGCGATGGCGATACGTTGACGTTGCCCGCCGGAGAGTTTTACACCACGCTCACCTACTTGTGCGGCAAAGCCTTTATTGCCTTTGCTGTCTTCAAGATCGTCAATAAACTCAAGTGCTTTGGCTTGCTTGGCGGCGCGTAGCATCTCTTCATCACTGGCGTCAGGTCGGCCATATAAGATATTTTCTTTTACTGAGCGGTGTAGTAAAGAGGTGTCTTGTGTAACCATTGCAATGTACTGTCGTAAGCTTTCTTGGCTCACTTTTGAGATGTCTTGACCATCAATATTAATACTGCCGCTATCCACATCGTAAAAGCGCAATAATAAATTAACCAGAGTTGATTTACCGGCGCCTGAGCGTCCTACTAAGCCTATTTTTTCACCGGCTTTTATATTTAGATTTAAGTGATTGATCACTGCACCGCGGTTGGTTTCATTTGCTGCTTTGCCATAATTAAAATGCACGTTGCTAAAGTCAATTGCACCGCTGCTGACTTTCAGTGTGCCAGCATTTGGCAGGTCATCAACTTCTATTGGATTAGAAAGGGTTTTCATACCATCGGCGACAGTACCGATATTTTCAAATAATCCGCTAATTTCCCACATGATCCACTGTGCCATGCCGTTTAAACGCAGTGCTAAGCTCACGGCAATCGCAATTGCTCCCGCACTAATAGCGCTCAAGGTCCATAAATATAATGATAGGGCTGCAACGCTAAATACTAAAAAGTAATTTAGGGTTTGAATGGCAAAATTTAAGCTCGTTACTAAACGCATTTGTTTATAAACAGGTTGTAAAAATACATCCATACTGTCTTTTGCATACTGTTCTTCACGTTGTGTGTAGGAAAACAATTTAATAGTGGAAATATTGGTGTAGCTATCAACGATACGGCCTGTCATTTCTGAGCGGGCATCAGCTTGTGAACTGGCTACTTTTTTAAGTTTAGGCACGTAGTACATTTGAATCAAAATATACAAAGCTAACCATACCAAGAGTGGGATCATTAACCGCCAGTCTGCTTCTGCAACTAAAAATACCATAGCACCAAAATAGACAACGATGTACATAAGTACATCGAGTAATTTCATTACCGTTTCACGAACTGCAAGCGAGGTTTGCATGACTTTGGTAGCAATACGTCCTGCAAATTCGTTTTGATAAAAGCTGACGCTTTGACGCAGTAGGTAACGGTGTGCAAGCCAACGAATGGACATGGGGTAATTCCCCAATAAAGCTTGGTGTAGTATCGCAGAATGAAAAAACACCACGGTTGGCAAGACGATAAGTAATACAACCGCCATTTTTATGAGTTCGGACTTTTGCTCAACAAATAATGTTTCAGGCGTATAGATACTCAGCCAATCAACAAGTTGGCCCATGTAACTAAATAAAGACACTTCTAAAATAGCCAATAACGCCGCACT
This sequence comes from Pseudoalteromonas sp. S1727, assembly GCF_005886375.1. NCBI lineage: Bacteria > Pseudomonadati > Pseudomonadota > Gammaproteobacteria > Alteromonadales > Pseudoalteromonadaceae > Pseudoalteromonas > Pseudoalteromonas sp. S1727. Next base: position 85,812 of record NZ_PNDT01000016.1, on the reverse strand, counting down.
TAATGACATAAAGAATAATGAAACTTCCATGCCCTTTGTATAGTGGCGGCAAAAGGCAAACAAGGTTGTTGGCGGTTGAGTCGGTTGTTGCTCTGGAAACGGCTTGGTCATCCGTTCAAATAATCGATACATTCTAATATCTTGAATAGCTAAAATGACGTTAACTATATCATTGAAAAGCGACAAAAACAGAATTAGATAACGAACTGTTTGTGTTTAATATTAGGCGAGGTAGTCGTGTTGATTTGTAGCCCACGATTTTAACTTCGACTCGCTATCATGGAATTACCACTTTATTTTCCCAACCAACATGTCTTTAAACATTACCCAATCTCCCAACAAGCTATAGAGCGGATGTTTGAATGTCGCAGGGCGGTTTTTTTCAAAGAAAAAATGGCCAACCCACGCAAAACCGTAGCCAATAATAGGTAATAACCACAATAACGAAAATTGCTGGCTAAACAACGCGTATAAAATGACAAGGAGGATTAAAAAACTACCAGCAAAATGCAGACGACGGCAAGTGGCATTTCTATGCTCTTGTAAGTAGAAAGGGTAAAAGCGTTTAAAACTGGTAAATTCTGGGGTACTTTTCATATTACTTATCTTTTTATGTTGTTAATAGTCAACAATACCTGTGAGGCATTTATTTCGGCGAACGTTGAGTATTTATCCAACTCAATAAACTGAATAAAGGTGGTTCATCGATAGTTTAGTAAATTGTACTTACAAACAGGCTTGTAATTTTGTCATCATGGTACTTCCTTATTAATATTTAAAACCAATTGATGTTTGTAGCCTTACGTTATCAGCATCTTCGTTACCAAAACTTTCAACTTTACCGTATTGTAGTTCAACACCAACGCGAGACATTGGGGTTGGGTTCCAGATCAAATTAACGTTTGAGTAAAATGAACTGCTAAGCGCGCGACTTCGCTGTGAATCAATGTTATCAATCTCAACGTAGCCAAAACCGATAGAGCTGGTGTATTTATCACTCCATTGGTGATCTAAATAGGCGTAGCCAACGGTGATTGGGATTGCTTGCAGTTTGCCATTAATATCGACTCCCGCATCACTGCCACCTGTTGCAACGCCATCCGCAGTGCCATCTGCATAATAACTGCAGCAGGCATCATTGATGTAGCGGCCGATGCCTTCGCCATGAGTAAGCTGATATTTTAGGGTGTTTTTGCGGTCTATGGCGTATTTACCCGAGACGTTAATACCCCAGCCAATTACCTTGTCATCGCTGCTACTGGTCTCATAACCAAGTTGGCGCAAAATAATCGATGATTTAATATAGCCTTTTGTAAAGCCATTGATGTAGCTGGCTGTAATATCAGGTAAGTCATTTTGCTCTACGTATAAAAAGTCATTACCCGTGACAAAATTAGGCAAAGCTAAATCGGCATCTGACTTTTCAATGGTGAACATGAATTTATCATCTGTGTTGGTATGAAGGTTATAGCGCAGTTGCGGTTGGCGAGCGAAGACCACTGAATTTGGGCCCCAATAATCCATGATATTTGGAAACGCATCTATGTCCATAAAACCAGAAAACGTTTGCCCAGCCCCCCAATTACCGAGCTCTCCCCACAAATGTGTAAGATTAAATTTTGCATTTCCTTGGGAGTCAAATAAGTCAACACCAAAACGGGTGGTCATTGCACCGTATTGAGTGGGGGTGGAGCTATTAATAGTTAGGTTAGATTGTCCAGCACTGAGGGTGGTTTTATCGTGGGTTGCTCCTTCGTCATACGCAATAGAAGAAGGTTGAAAACCCGCTCTATTGGTCATTTCGCCACTGTTGTAAATTGCATCTAACCAAATTTGTCCGCCAATCTGTAAAGTGGTATCAGAGTTAGTGAGTTGAATACTCTTGTCGGGGGCGTCAAATTGATAGCTTGGCCGCTCTAAAAAACGTGTGAATAATGCCGACGAAATGGCCACTTCTGCCGCTTTATCAGCTAGGTGTGCAGTAACCACGGTCTCTCGTTCTAGCTCTTCAATTTTACGATCTTTTTGAGCGACTTGCTGCTCAAGTTCAGCTAAACGTTTTTCCAGTTGATCAAGGCGTTTATCTGTTTCATTAGCAAGCACAGGTTGTAAGCTTAAAATCGTTGCTACAGCAGTTGCACAAACTGAGTGATGAAATATCTTCATCTGTATGTCCTTAAAGTTCTATACCTAATTGTACAACCATTTTGTAGTCATCTTTTTCTGGAATAGTGCCATCAGCATTCGCAATTGGCGATTTTAGGTGATCCCATACAAATGAAATATCAAAATCGATGTCATCGGTAATATCAAATGATGCTCCTGCTTTTGCCGCTTGGGCATTACCACCAGCTGCGGTTTCAGCAAAGGTAAATTTATAGTCAAAGGTTAAATCAATATTAGAAGTGAGTTCATATTCTGTGTGAGACTCAATATAGAAGGAACTCGATGAATTAGTGGTGTCTGTACCTTCGACAACATCATCAAACTCGGTACGTTGGTACGCAGGACCCATACCGATATCCCATTCGGTTTTATCCGTATCAATTAAATAGTAACCAATACCAGCCCCGACAGTGTATTTGTGGGCAATATTTTGAAACGGGTCACGAAAGTATTCAAAGGAGATTGGTCTGAAATACAGTGACTTAGTGTAAAACCAGTCAAATGTGCCGCTAGCGCGAATATTATTTTCAGTTACTTCATTGTCATTTGAAGTTCGGTCAGCAAGTCCATTAATTAGCAAGCGATTTGTTGCAGTTCGACGTTTAATATCAACAGAGGCAGAATATTCTGTTTGTTCAGTATTACCTTTACTGATATTTGCCCCGATCCCCACTTTGATACTCCATGCACTTAGGGCATCGTCAAATGAGGGGGCCACAGAAACTAAATCACTGTACTTGTACTGATCGGGTCGGCTCATACCAACGACTACATAACCACCGGAAATATTGAGTGGGCCTTCAAGTACTGTTCCGTCATTAAAACGAACAGAGTGACTGCGCCCTGAAATAACCATGAAAATATCATCTCTATCAATATAGAGGGTATCGAGTACATCACTCTCAAATTCAAGCTGTTTATCGTAGTAGGCCTTGATATCACCTTTGAGCCACTCCCCCGATGTGAGTCTCACCCAGTCATATTTTTCACTTTCTTTTACAATGGCGCGTTGTTCATCCAAATGGGGATCTGGATTTTTAGTTGCTGCGAAACAGCCAAAAGATGTCATGGAAGCGATAGCGAGCGCTACTGGCAATATTTTCATTGTACAATCCTTGATTATTGCAGTTTCTATAAATCAACGTAATGCTAGTCCAAGCTAAAATAAATGTATAGCTTTGGGGACGCTGAGTGTTTAATTATTACTTGAAAACAAGCGTTGATGCGTTTTAAACGCATATTCATCTGTCATACCACTTAAGTAGTCACAAATTACCCGTTGCGTATTGCCGTTTTGTTGTTGTACGCGGCGAAATATGTTCGCAGTCGTTTCAGGCAAAAGCCGTAAAGGCTCACAAGCAAATGCTTCAAATAACTCAATGATTAACTTTTGTCCTTTAAATTCAATTTGCTGCATATGAGAGGCTCTGATCAACCGTTGATAAATGAAAGACTTTAAAGTATCGAGTAAGTGTTGGTAGCATGGCGCTAAAGTGACAGTGTGATTCAATATCGGGTTTTCAAACCCTATTTCTGTGTTAATGATTGATGATTGGGTGATAAAGAGGTTTACAAGCTCACCGATCACATCTTTTCTATGTGCTTCACTACCTAAAAATAACCGCTCGGTTAACTGGCTGTGTACAAGCCAGTCACACTCTACTTGAGCAAGTGCTGGTAAAGCATGATTTTGCCATTCCTTTAAGGTAATTTGTTCTGTTGCAATGGCGTCTTCAAGATCATGCACTGCATAGGCTATATCATCAGCAAGTTCCATGATCGCTGCGTCAAGGGACTTGAAATTGGTTTTAGATCTAAATTCATCAATCACATTAAACTGGCCTAAGCGCTGTTTATCAGTAGAAGACAGGGGGGCAATAATCCAATCAAAGGTTTCTTGATCATCTTGATATAGGCCTTTTGCAGGTCGCCAGTCATCCGCCTTTATGTAGGCACGCAGTGGATCATGATGAGGAATGGTATGCCATAAATCATTAATAAAAGCTGGGTACTTTATAAACCCGAGTAAAGTGCGCCGCGTTAGGTTCATACCGTGGCCATCACTGTAGGGTTCTAACTTTGATACAATTCTTAGCGTTTGTGCGTTACCTTCAAAACCGCCGTGTTCACGCATCATGTAATTAAGCGCGATTTCACCACCATGACCATAGGGAGGATGACCTATATCATGAGCTAGACATAATGTTTCGAGTAAGCTCGGATCGGGGAAATGAGTGAAGTCAGGGTGTTGCTTTTCTAAATGACGAAGTAAACCGCTACCAATTTGCGACACCTCTAAAGAATGGGTTAATCGTGTACGATGAAAATCATTAAGCCCTATACCCATTATTTGCGTCTTTGCTTGTAAACGACGAAATGCAGCTGCATGGATTATGCGGGAACGATCGACCTGCCATGGTGAACGGTTATCATTAGGGCGGTGTTTATTTTGATCAATAATACGACTTTGCCAAGCGAATTCCATTAAATGAACATCCAAAACTTCTTTAAGGTTTATATGAACTTAATTGTAGCCGATTTTTTTAGATTATAAATCACCCAAATGGGGATATTCGCCTTTATTTGCGGTGTTAGGTATAATGGCGGGTCACATGCATGTGGATATACCATGCATATATGTTAGTTTTTTTGAGAGAATACATGCTTAAGTTCCTATTTCGTTTAATTGTTAGCCTATTTTTTATTTGGGCATTAATTTACCCATTCATAGAAAAATCGACTTCGTTAATTGACAGTGAAACAATTGCAACTAAACCCCCGATAAAAAAACCAGAAAAGCCACTACACTCTGTAAAACTACCCGATTTTAATGGGTTTGTTGATGTTAAAGAAAAGAAACATGCATTTTTTGACTTTATTCGCCCACACATTGAAGCTGAAAATAAAAAGATTTTACAACAAAGGGCTACCTTAGAAATTGCGCTTATGATGCTGCAATACGATGAGCCATTGAGTGCTAGTCAAACAAAACAAGTTAAAACGATTTTAAACAGCTATAAATTACCCAAAACCATTGATCGATTGGCATTAAAGCAAGCTCTGCGTCGAGTAGATATTATTCCAAAGGAACTCGCATTGATGCAAGCTGCTAACGAGTCAGCATGGGGAACCTCGCGGTTTGCTCGTATTGGTTTGAATTTTTTTGGGCAATGGTGTTATAGCAAAGGATGCGGTATGGTGCCAAACCGCCGTAATGATGGGGCTGAGCATGAAGTGGCAGCATTTAAATCAGTTCGCGCCGCCGTTAATTCGTATTTTAGAAATATAAATACGCATGCAGCTTATAAGCAATTACGTAGTATTCGCGCCGATTTACGTCAGCAACAACAGCCGATTTCAGCCACTGAATTGAGCTACGGGCTCACGTCATATTCTGAACGTGGTGAAGCGTATATTGAAGAATTAAATCAGATGATCAACCACAATAGAGCTTACTTTGATGAATAATCCAGTATTTAGTTTTAGTTATGTAATTGCCACAGTAATTGCGCTTCTGGCCACTTTTAACCTACACGCAAAAGAGTTTGTGGTCTCTTATGATGGTTTTTATGACCGTTTAAAAGTGGTTAATAAAGGGGATTTTCAATTTGCTCAAGTTAACTTTTATATAACTGACATAGCGACTAATGACGAATGTTTAATTGAAAGTGGACGTATAATTACTGAGCGTGAAGAATTTGCTCTCAATTATACTGAACACGCCCAGTTATTATTACCCTACGATAAACAGCTTGATACAAACAAAGCTGTGGTTGTAATTGAACCACAAAATAAAAATCATGATTGTCAGTTAAAATTACAGATTGAAGCGCGTGAATTTTCCAACAGTAATTTAAATAAACATCAATTGTATCAGCTTGACCAAGAGTTTGATGACTTGCTTTCTGATTTATCAGGCTTTTTTATCAGTAAACTAATGAGCTTTTTGTTACCTGAACAAAAAGGGGTGGTATTAACATTTAGCTCCCCCGTTACCATTGCTGATCCTGCTTTTAGTTGCCAAGATGCAATTTGCCATGTCAGTGTTACTGACGAGTGGGAAGATGATAAATTTGCTTTTGATATTACAACACCATTATTAAAAGTAACTCCTTGGATTGCTAAATAGTAAGTAATACCAATCGACTTAAATATTTAACCATTATAGCGAGCTATAGTTGCTCAGTAACTTAACACGATTGGTATAAAAGATGGCCAAGCACTGTGGTATTCAGTGCTTGGTTTGCGTGGCTTGCTTGTTAAACGCAGCCGATGGCAGGCTTAGATACCTGTATAACTGATTGAAATTAATCTATTAAACTATGAATAAAAACCATGTAATTGAGTGTTTACGTTTTGCTCTAGAGGCCCAACTAGCAACCGCACAGGCTGCGGCTAAAACAGCTTACGATACTGCTATCCATGAAGAAAACATTGCTGAAAATAAGTACGATACACTAGGGCTTGAAGCGGCGTATTTAGCACAAGGGCAAGCCGAACGGGTGAATGATTGTCACTTAAGCATAATTGAATTTGAAAAAGCATTTAAAACACCGACTTCAAAGCAGGTTACAATCGGGTCATTGGTGTGTATTTGTGATGAAGATGAAAATCTCAAATGGTATTTTATAGGGCCACTGTCAGGCGGTTTAAGCATAAAAATAAAAAACACCTTAGTGTATGTACTGACCCCACAATCACCATTAGGGAAACTACTCATAAACAAGCAACAAAATGATGAGCTTAGTTTTACAGTAGCAAATAACACAACGCTTTTGGAAATAATTTCAATCAGTTAGCTTTATTTCAAGTCGATTCGCTAAGCTGTTAATCGCTGAACTGAGATTGATTAAATTTACTTATCTTAACGCCAAAAATTATTCGTTGGAAAGAGGCTGCAAAACCCTTTATAAATCACCTGTAGATTAAGCAGTAGCTAAATCTAAAGCACCCATCCTGTTAAGTACACGTGCTACGCACAATTATTACTTAGCAGTATGGGTGTTTCTATTTACATTCATTTTTATTTTGACTTATTTTAGGAAAAGTCGTGTTTAAAACCTTGATCGTGGTTGATAACAACGAGCAGTCTCTTGCTCACTCATTCGAAAACGTAATTACCTTCAATACCTACTTACGAGATTACCCAAAACATAATGAGCCAAAAACACGCATAATTAATTTATGCGACTCAAGTCAGTACTTGAGTAAAGGCTATTATTGTTCATTACTTGCTGAAGCACGGAAACATCAAGTTTTACCAAGTGTGAAAACCATTAATGCGTTACGCAGTGGTCAAACATTAATGCTAAGCATAGGCGTGCTGACTGATGCAGTTTACTTTGGTCAGGCTGTCAATGAGCTACAAAACAAAGCAGCTAAATCGGTATTCAAACAATACCCAGCACCGATTTTATTTGTAGATCAACAAGGGCTACTAAAACAAGGTTCTTTGGCGTCTCTTAATGCTGAACAACACCATGAGTTTGTAGCTAAACTAACTGAATTCACGCAAACACAATGGCGGATCAGTAGCACTCAAAAGCGTTACCGTTGGGATATGGCGATTTTGGTTGATCACAATGAGAAAGTACCACCAAGTGATAAAGATGCGATTGCCCGATTTATTAAAGCTGCTGCTAAACACGGTATTCATGCGCAAGCGCTTAGTTTTGATGAGATAGATAATATTGCTCAGTTTGATGCGTTATTTATTCGTCAAACAACGGCGATAGATCATCCAACCTATCGTCTGGCAAGTAAAGCGCAAAGCTTAGGTTTAGTGGTCATCGATGATGCTGACTCTATTTTGCGTTGCTGTAATAAAGTGTATTTACATGATGCGTTTAATTATCAAAAAGTGCCGAGTTTAAAAACATTAGTGGTTGCAGATCAAAATGACGACACCATTACTCAGCTTGAAAATACTTTTACTTACCCATTAGTACTGAAGATGCCTGAAGGCTCGTTCTCTAAAGGGGTGTATAAAGTAGCTGATCGCACTGAGTTGGTTGCAAAATTAAATGAGCTGTTTGAATTTAGCGCCTTAGTATTAGCGCAAGAATACATGTATACCGAGTATGATTGGCGAGTAGGGGTGTTAAATGGCCGTGCTATTTATGCATGTCGTTATTTAATGGCACGTAACCATTGGCAAATCTATAACCACGACGCAAAACGCTTCTTCTCAGGTGGCTTTGAAACATTACCTACTTTTGAGCTACCTAAAGCGGTGCTTGATGCTGCTTTAAAAGCCTGCAAAACAGTGGGGAAAGGTTTATATGGTGTTGATGTTAAAGAGCATCAAGGCCGTGCTTATGTGCTAGAAGTGAACGACAACCCAAGTATTGATCATAAAGTAGAAGATGCCTACTTAGGTGATGAATTATACATGCTTATTATGGATGAATTTAAGCAACGTCTTGAAGCTCGAGGTCGAGGTTAATGTCTGTTCATGATGTGGCAGTGCGAGTTGCCACAGACGCTGATTTAAAGGCATTACTTGCAATAGAGCAACAAAGCTTTAGTCAAGATCGGTTAAGTGCCCGCAGTTTGAAACGTTGGATCGCGGCTAAGCATGGAATTTTGCAGGTTGTCGAATCAAACAATCAATTGCTTGGCTATGGTTTAGTATGGTGTCACAAAGGCACTCGTTTAGCTCGTTTATACTCACTTGCAGTAGCACCGCAGGCGCAGGGGAAAGGTCTTGCACAGCAGTTACTAAGTTCACTTGAACGTGCTACTGCAGAGCGCGGTAGGGTGTTTATGCGCCTTGAAGTGGCGGTAAATAATTTAGCCGCCATTGCCTTGTATAAGAAACTGGGGTATCGGGTATTCGGGCAATACAGTGATTATTACGACGACCATAGCGATGCGCTACGAATGCAAAAAAACATTCGTAACACCAATGAACTTGAGTTTACACGAGAAACTCCTTGGTATCAGCAAACCACGGAGTTTACATGTGGGCCTGCTGCGTTATTGATGGCCATGTCATCACTAAAAAAAGCAGTGATCACCCAGGTCAGTGAACTTGCGATATGGCGTGAAGCAACGACTATTTTCATGACTTCAGGACATGGTGGTTGTCATCCATTAGGGCTTGCACTAGCGGCAAATAAACGTGGCTTTAAGGCTGAAGTGGTTATTAATACCCGTGATACTTTATTTGTAGATGGCGTGAGAAACGACAACAAAAAAGCGATTTTGCATACTGTGCATAATCAATTTGTAGTTGAAGCCATTAATCATAAACTCGATGTTAAATATCAGGAATTATCACTGGAACATATCGAGCGCTGGCTGGCTGAAAAAATGGCTGTGGTGTTGTTGATCAGTACATATCGCTTTGATGGTAAAAAATCGCCTCATTGGGTGTGTGTGACCCATCTAGATGAACATTGCTTGTATGTGCATGATCCGTTTTGTGAAAACGATAAACAACTAGCGATTGATTGCCAGCATGTACCCATTGCAAAAAGTGATTTTGTAAAAATGGCGAGTTTTGGCAGCTCTCGTTTGAGTACCGCACTGGCTATAAAAATAAAGTAATTTTAGGATGTTGAGTGAGTTTTTTTGAATTAGTAGATATTACCCCTTATTCGTGGTCAGCAATTGGTAGCGCGGCTTTTTGTGGCGCCTTAATAGGCATGGAGCGGCAATTACGAGGCAAACCCGTTGGGATCCGCACCTCTGTGTTGATCATATTGGGTACGTATTTGTTTTTAGCCACCGCGTTTATGCTCCATGGTGATGTAATTGACCATTCGCGGGTGGTTGGTCAAATCATCACTGGGATTGGCTTTTTAGGCGCTGGAGTCATGCTTGCGAAAGATGGCGCTGTGGTGGGGGTGACATCGGCCGCAACGATCTGGGTATTGGCATCCATAGGAGTTGTGATTGCAACGAATAATTTACTGGCAGCGATTAAATTGTCTATTCTCGTGGTGGGTATTTTATATGGTGTTGATGTACTTGAAGCGAAATTCAAAAGTTTGAGCAAAGGTGTACATCGCCATGTGAAAATTTACTCAAAACGGTATTACAGAAGTAATAAAAAAGAAGCTGAACGCCACGATTAAGTGGCGTTATTTGTATCATTAATTGCCAAATAACTTTCTTCTGACCACGTTGCGATAATCGCTAGGGGTTTGCGAGAGTAACTTTTTAAACACTCGGGTTAAATGTCCCTGATCGTTATAGCCCACCTCTAATGCGACTTCTTGAATCGACAAGTTTGATGACGCTAAAAGCTCCTTTGCCGTTTGCACTCGTAGTTGTTGCCAGTATTCAATCGGACTTTGATTGGTGGCTACTCTAAAGCGTCGTGTAAACGAGCGATAGCTTAAGCCAAATAATTGGGCCACTTCGGTTAAGCTTTGTTCTGTGGCTAAGTTGTTTTTTAGCCAAAATTGAATTTGAGCGATGAGTTCGTCGGGATGGCGATCCACCGCACCTTCAAGGTAGCGCTGATCTTCATAAGGTTTTCGTATTTCATGAGAAAAGTTACGTTCAACATGTTGAGCGGCAGCTTGTCCATAGTATTGACTAATAATGTGCACAATGACATCCGCTAATGCATTCAAACTTGCCACACTGTATAAACGTTCTGACTGAGTGATGAAAAAGTCAGGTTTGAGTAATACCTGTGGGTAATCGCGTTTAAATTGTTCTGCATAATGCCAGTGAGTTGTTGCTGGATGACCATTTAATAGCGTTGCCTCAGCCACTAAGCAGTTACCAGTGCCGACCCCAATAATCGAGCTACCCTGTTGCCAACTACAAGTTAGCCACTTCACAAGCCCTTGGTTTGCCCTAACAACGGGGCGCGGGTTACGCCAAATACCGGGCACTATGATCAAATCACTGTATGGTGCATTGGCATAGGTGTATTCGGGTATAATCGCCAAACCACTGCGATTTTGGATTGGCTGTCGATCTTCAGCTATCAAATTGATCTGCAATGGTCGAAATTGCGTTGCGGTTGAATGGCCTTTTGCATGACCTTTTGCGTAGGCTTCACCTGCTCTAAGCATTTCGATGGGCAGTGTTAAACTGGTGATCAATAAATGCTGATAGACCAACATACTGATCTGTAACGGGCTATCTTTGAAGTTGTTGTCCATTTAATTGCTCCGACCAGTCGCTACTGGCCTATTAAGCTTGTTATTTGGCTATTTAAGCACAATGCTTACAGTAAAATCCATCTAAACTAGTTACTTCTCCTATAACACGTTTTCTCAAGGTAAATTATGACAGCATTACCCGTTATTGTCGGCATGGGCGGAATTAACGCCGCGGGCCGTACCTCATTTCATCAAGGTTATCGTCGTATCGTGTTAGACAATTTAGCAGGCGACGCACGCCAAGAAACGTTTCTAGGCTTAGCGACTTTAATGAATCTTGTTTCTTTACAAGAGGGCGAATTAAAAGATCAACACGGTAACTCAATTAAACAAAGCGATATAGAGGCTCAGTTTGGCGAACAGATTATCGCGGGGACTTTGATCCGTAAAATTGAAAAAAATCATTTTGATGTTGATGCGACGCCATGGCAACAAAAAATGACATTAACGCTTAGCGATGAGCAAGCGATTGTATTTGAAGCACGTCGTCGTGACTTACCGCAACCAGTACCGTCAAGTTGGATAGTTGAAGACATTACTGATAAAAAAGTTAAAGTCACTATTGCGGCTGAGCTAGACATAAAGCATGACAGCACCCGTGATAACCCCATTAAAGCCGCAGGTCAGTTACCAACAGGTTTTGATCCGGCCATTATGTACAATAGCCGTTACCAACCACGTGGTTTACAAGCCACAATTTTCGCTGCTACGGATGCGATACGCTCAACAGGGCTTGATTGGCAGCATATTATGAACAGTGTTGAGCCAGACCAAATTGGTACCTATTCAGCATCTGTAGCAGGGCAGGTCAATGATGAAGGTTTTGGTGGTTTAATTCGTTCGCGCCAACAAGGCGAGCGGGTCAGCACTAAGCAGTTGGCACTGGGTTTAAATACCATGTCTACCGATTTTATCAATGCCTATGTAACTGGTAATGTCGGTACTACGTTTACCACCTCCGGTGCCTGCGCGACGTTTTTATATAATCTGCGTGCCGCTGTTAATGATATTCAAGCTGGGCGTACTCGTGTAGCTGTTGTAGCGTCTTCTGAATGTGCTATTACACCTGAGATCATTGAAGGTTTTGGCAATATGGGCGCACTGGCTAACGAAGAAGGCCTAAAGCGTTTAGATAATACAGAGACGGTTGATCATCGCCGTACAAGCCGTCCATTTGGTGAAAACTGTGGCTTTACAATCGGTGAAGGTGCACAAGTGGCTATCCTGATGGATGATGCGCTCGCATTAGCATTAGGTGCAGATATTATGGGAGCAGTAGCGGATGTATTTGTGAATGCCGATGGAGTGAAAAAGTCGATCACAGCACCAGGACCTGGTAACTACATTACTATGGCAAAATCGGTGGCATTAGCGGCTAATATTTTAGGCACTGAAGCGGTTCAACAACGCAGTTTTATTTTAGCGCATGGATCAAGTACGCCGCAAAACCGTGTGACTGAATCGCTAATTTATCATCGAGTAGCGCAAACCTTTGCAATTGATAACTGGAAAGTTGCTGCGCCTAAAGCGTATGTTGGGCACACTATTGCTCCTGCTAGTGGCGATCAGTTAGCCATGGCATTGGGTGTATTTAGCCACAATATTATGCCGGGTATTACCACTATAGATAAAGTGGCAGATGATGTGTATGACCAACATTTAGATATTCGTACAACACATTACCAATGTACAGATATGGACATTGCTTTTATCAATTCAAAAGGCTTTGGCGGTAATAATGCGACAGCGACAGTGTTATCACCTAAAGTCACCATGGAAATGTTAGCAAAGCGTCATGGCAGTGATGTAATGAACGCATACACAGTGGCCAATAACAGCGTTGCGGCTGCGCAAGCCAGTTATCAGCAACAAGCGGATTTAGGTCAGTATGACCTTATTTATCGCTTTGGTGATGGCATGATTGAAGAGAATGACATTGTTATTTCTGAAACTGATATGCAGATCCCAGGTTTTGACAAAGCAATATCATTTACTAAAACCAATCCTTATCAAGATATGTTTTAAGCACATAATTCTTGAATGGCAAGGCGCTTTTATAGCGCCTTTTTTAATGTATAAATATTAGCCCTATAAAGTTTTCAAATTGTCATTGGCTGCATTTTTTTGTTGAATCACCGCAGTTTACGCGATCTGTCATTTTTCCTTGTTATAATTTCACCCTATTAAAGAGGCCAATGTTTGAGAGTCCTATGATCGCCAGTTTATTATTGTTAAGTGCAACTACTGCCACATTAGATAGCCATTTACCGCCATTACTACCTTGGCAAGGGCAAAGTCTGACACTGATACAACAAAAAGGCCCATTAACCACTGACTTCGAACTGAGCGAAGGGCTAAATTCGCCAAATTACCAACAAACAATGGCGTTTGTTGATCGCCTTGTAGCAGCAAACCCGACTCAATTTCAAGTGCAAACTATTGCCCATAGTGCCAGCGGCCGTGCGATAAAAATGTTGGTCGCCAGTGAAGAGGGGGCTTTTACGCCTTCTCAGCTGATGCAAAATACAAAACCAACACTATTCATTCAAGCGGGTATTCACGCAGGTGAAATTGACGGTAAAGATGCGACGTTTATGTTACTACGTGATATCGCAACCGGTAAGCGTCGTGACATTTTAAGCCAAGTAAATATCTTGTTTATTCCTATTTTGAATGTGGATGGTCACGAGCGTCGTAGTCAATTCAACCGTATCAATCAACGTGGCCCAGTAGAAATGGGTTTTCGCACTAATGCTAATAACCTTAACTTAAATCGTGATTATACGAAGCTAGATACCCCAGAAGTACGCGGCGTATTAAAAGTCATTAAGCAGTTTAAGCCTGACTTATACATTGATGTACATGTAACAGACGGGGCAGATTATCAGTATGATGTTACCTATGGTTACAATCCTGTATTTGCAAGTGAATCACCCAGTGTTTCAGCTGCATTGGATCAGTATTTTAAACCTGTTATTGATAAAAAGTTACAGGCTCAAGGTCATCTTCCTGGACCTTTAGTTTTTGTTATGGATAAGCGCGACTTTAAAAAAGGCCTAGCGGGCTGGGTTGCGACTCCTCGTTATTCGAATGGTTGGGGCGATTTACGCTCACTACCTACAATTCTTGTTGAAAACCATTCGCTTAAACCTTATAAGCAACGAGTGCTTGGTACTTACGTGTTTTTAGATGGCGCGATTTCAGCATTAGCGCAGCATCATCAACAATTAACGGAGGCGGTTAAAAAAGAGTTAGCATTTGTACCAAGCCAACTGATTGTTGAGCGTGGTTATGCTAAAGAGCCAAATACGCTAATATTTGAAGGCATTAAATATACACGTAGTGAAAGTGCTTTGAGTGGCCAGATGGAAGTAAAATACCTTGGTGAAAAGCAACATTATGATGCATTACCTATTTTTTGGCAGAAAGAAGTAAAAACAACAATCAAAGTACCCAATGCATTTTATATTCCTCCAGCGTATCCACAGATTGTCGAAAAGTTAAAGCTACACGGTATAGCAGTACAAACAGTGACTGCAGATGCACTACCAAGCCATTTAAAAATGGCGATTGTAAAACGTCATGAATTTGCTAAAACGCCGTTTGAAGGTCGCTTTAGGGTAAGTGCTGATTTTGACTTTGTTGATGTAGCGGAAAAGAATTTGACCGGGTGGTCTAAAGTCGAAACTGCGCAACCGTTAGGTGAATTAGCGACGCATTTACTACACCCAAAGGCACCGGATTCATTTTTTGCTTGGGGTGAGTTTAATACGATTTTTCAACGCACTGAGTATATGGAAAACTACGCGTTAGCGCCTTATGCTCGTCAGATGTTAAAAGACAAACCGGCATTAGCATTAGAGTTTGATAAAAAAATTCGTGAAGATGCTGCTTTTGCAAACGATCCGCAAGCGCGCCTGAACTGGCTTTACGAACATACGCCATTTTATGATCAAGCCTATTTAAAGTATCCGGTACTTATGACATTTTTAGAACACGCCCAAGAAAAGAATTAATTTATGGAAATTATTACTCTACCGGTTACTGCGTTTGCACAAAATTGTCGAATTATTATTTGTAAACAGACTCGCCAAGCAGCTGTGATTGATCCAGGTGGCGATGCTGAAAAAATTATTGCTGAGCTGGCTAAGCATTCAGTTAGTGTGCAATGTATTTTACTGACTCATGGTCATCTTGATCATGTGGGTGCCGCAAAAATACTGGCAGAACATTTTTCAGTTGATATTGTGGGCCCACAGCAAGACGAGTTATTTTGGTTTGATGCATTACCTATGCAAGCGCAAATGTTTGGCTTTGCACCAATAACGCCTTTTTACCCCCATCATTGGCTCAATGATGGGGATATTTTCCCAGTGGGTGAATTGCGCTTTGAAGTTCGCCATTGCCCTGGCCACACGCCGGGTCATATAGTCTTTTATGAAGCAAAGCATCAGTTGGCCATTGTTGGTGATGTGATTTTTAAAGGCTCAGTAGGGCGTACTGACTTCCCTAAAGGAGATGCACAGCAGCTACTTGCGTCAATAAAACAAAAAATCCTAACTCTGCCAGATGAAACCAAAATCCTTTCAGGGCATGGACCTGACACTAAAGTAGTTACAGAGCGCATATCGAATCCATTTATAAGTGGTAAATATGGTTAGTTACGCATAAAAAATGCATAAAAACACAAGACTCAGCTAATAAAGCAATGTATAATTTAATCAATTTAGTAAAATAAAAAAGAAATAAAATGTCTCTAAATCACGTAGATCGCCAAATATTGGCACTGTTACAGCAAGATGCAAGTCTTTCGACCGCAGATATTGCTGATAAAGTAGGCTTATCTCAGTCACCTTGTTGGCGTCGTATTGCGAAACTTGAACAAGATGGTTACATCAAAGGCAAGGTTGCATTATTGGATGAGAAAAAACTTGGTTTTGATATGTTAGTGTACGCCCATGTTCGTTTGTCGAACCATGGCCGTACTAATCTTGCTGAGTTTGAACGACTGATCTTAAGTTACGACGAAGTAACGGAATGCTACAGCATGGCCGGTACTATGGACTTTATGTTGCGGATTATTTCAAAAGGTATTGAAGGCTACGAGCAGTTTGTTCGTGATAATTTATTAAACCTTGAGTTCGTCCAAGAAGTTCATTCAAATGTGACGATGACCTGCGTAAAACGCAGCACTTCACTACCGCTTTAATTATATTCCAACAGGCTAAAACGACTCTCGTGTTTAGCCTGTACCCCTTACTGCAATTGTTAACCTTAGCTTAATTTGTTAGAATTGGGCGCTTTTTTGATCCCACATCCGCAAGAGGAATTCAATGTTTAACTTACTAAGCAAGGCGCCAAGCTCTGCTAAAAACGATATTTTGTCAGGTATTACGGTTGCGCTTGCACTCGTACCTGAAGCTGTTGCATTTGCGTTTGTTGCGAATGTGGAGCCTTTGGTTGGTTTATATGCAGCATTTATTGTTGGCCTGATCACTGCTATCTTTGGTGGTCGCCCTGGCATGATATCTGGTGCGACCGGTGCACTGGCTGTTGTGATGGTAAGTTTAGTGCTTGATCATGGTGTTGAATACTTATTTGCGACCGTGTTGTTAATGGGGATCCTGCAGATATTAGCTGGGGTGTTTAAGCTCGGTAAATTTATTCGGATGGTTCCACATCCTGTTATGTTGGGTTTTGTGAACGGACTCGCGATTGTGATCTTTCTTGCCCAACTCGGCCAGTTTAAAGTCTCTGATGGCGCGGGCGGCGTGCAATGGATGACAGGTACTCCGTTGATGATCATGCTTGGACTTGTAGCATTAACAATGGCTATTATCCATTTTTTACCAAAGTTAACGACGGCAGTGCCCTCAACTTTAGTGGCTATTGTAACTGTGACAGCCATTGTGATGGGCTTGGACCTTGAAGCGCGCACTGTACTTGATTTCTTAAAAGATATGACTGGAGACAGCGCTGCGACTATTGCTGGTGGCTTACCAGAATTTCATATTCCAATGGTGCCGTTTACGTTTGAAACGTTCAAAATTATTTTCCCTTATGCACTTATTTTAGCGGCGATTGGTTTAATTGAGTCGTTGTTAACATTGAGCTTAATTGACGAAATAACAGAGACCCGTGGTCAAAGTAATAAAGAGTGTATCGGCCAAGGTGCTGCAAATGTCACGTGTGGTTTCTTTGGCGCGATGGGGGGCTGCGCAATGATTGGTCAATCTATGATCAATATTAACTCAGGGGGTCGTTCACGTTTATCTGGGATCACGGCAGCTGTTATGTTGCTTGCGTTTATCCTGTTTGCAGCGGGCTTAATTGAAATGATCCCATTGGCTGCACTTGTTGGCGTAATGTTTATGGTGGTACTCGGCACATTTGAGTGGGCGAGTTTCAAAATGATGAAGCGTGTACCTAAGTCAGATGCCTTTGTGATTGTGCTCGTGTCGGGTGTTACAGTAATCACTGATCTAGCGATTGCCGTCTGTGTGGGTGTGATTGTCTCAGCGTTAGTTTTTGCATGGCAACATGCAAAACATATTTTCACAACAAACTATATTGATGAACAAGGCTCTAAAGTTTACGAGTTACACGGCCCATTGTTTTTTGGCTCGGTGAAAAAGTTTGCAGAATTGTTTGATGTGAAAAATGATCCTAAAGACGTGATAATCGAATTTAAATACAGTCGTGTAGCTGATCACAGTGCGATTGAAGCTATCGATGCGTTAGCGGATAAATACACTAAAGCAGGCAAGCAGTTACATCTTCGCCACCTTAGTAAAGATTGTACTCAGCTACTGCATAAAGCCCGTGACTTAGTTGAAGTAAATGTGATTGAAGATCCAACGTATAAAGTTGCCTCAGACAAACTTGCTTAAGCAGTTTATTTGAGTAAAAAGCGAAGGCAGTTGCCTTCGCTTTTTTGTATTGAATGCTTTATTGTGTAAAATAAAAATAGGTCGCTTAAATCGAGATTAAAGTCATATGTCACAGTGGTTAGCATGGGCCAAACAAATACAGGCCATTAGTCAAACAGGTAAAGCCTATACAAAAGATGGTTATGACATTGAACGTTATGAGCAATTAGCTGATATTAGTCACCAAATGTTAGCTTCGCTTGCTGAGCAACCTGTCAGTGTGGTTGAAAATCTATTTATTGATGAGCAAGGCTATCCGACTCCTAAAGTCGATTTGCGCGCAGGTGTAATCGTTGATAATAAAATCTTGCTAGTACGAGAACGAACTGACGATAAATGGTCGTTACCAGGTGGGTGGGCTGATGTTAATGAAGCGCCTCGCGAAGGGATTATTCGTGAAGTATTAGAAGAGTCTGGGTATCAGGTAACGAATCCTCGTTTAATCGCTTTAAAAGATCGGGCACTTCACCCGTACTTACCTGTCTCTGCACAGCATATCTATAAATTATTTTTTCTGTGTGAGCTTATTGGCGGCGAACCTACAATTAACTTAGAAGTGTCTGAAATTGGCTTTTTTGCTTTAGATAATTTACCGGAGCTATCTGTTGGCCGGGTGCTCGTTGAGGATATACAGATGCTGTTTCACCACTATTATCAGCCCACCGAAGCATTGTTTATTGATTAACACTCATTACCCAAATAACTAAGACTAATCTCGACTAGTGCGCGGGCTGCCTGTATAATTCGCGTCCTCTTTATACCGTGTTATTGCCTGTATTAACTTTTCCTTATTTATCGAACAGTTTACTTGCCAGTATTTGCTTAGGAAATTCATCTTGATATCTACCGCTAACATTACCATGCAGTTTGGTGCTGAACCTTTATTCGAAAATATTTCAGCTAAATTTAGTAACGGTAACCGTTATGGCTTAATTGGCGCCAATGGATGCGGTAAGTCAACGTTTATGAAAATATTAAACGGCTCACTAACACCTACTTCAGGCAATGTGTCAATTACACCGGGCTTAAAGGTTGGTAATTTAAGCCAAGACCAATTTGCCTTTGAGCAATACACAGTAGTTGATACGGTGATCATGGGAGATGTTGAATTATGGAAAATAAAACAAGAACGTGAACGCATTTATTCGCTCCCTGAAATGAGTGAAGAAGATGGTATGAAAGTCGCCGAGCTTGAAAGTATTTTTGCTGAAATGGATGGCTACAGTGCAGAAAGCCGCGCTGGTGATATTTTGTTAAAAGCAGGTATCGAGGAAGAATTTCATTTTGGTTTAATGTCACAAGTTGCCCCTGGTTGGAAATTACGTGTACTACTAGCCCAAGCACTCTTTGCCAACCCAGATATTTTATTATTGGATGAGCCAACTAATAACTTGGATATTCATACAATTAGCTGGCTTGAGCAGGAGCTGAACCAACGTAAATGTACCATGATCATTATATCTCATGACCGCTACTTCCTTAATGCTGTGTGTACTCACATGGCAGATATTGATTATGGTGAGCTGCGCATTTACCCTGGTAACTATGAAAAATTCATTGAAGCATCAACGCTTATCCGTGAGCAACTACTAGCTGGTAATGCGAAAAAGCAATCAGAAATTGAAGAACTACAAGACTTCGTAAATCGCTTTGGTGCCAATGCATCAAAAGCGAAGCAAGCGAGCTCACGTGCTAAACGCATGGAGAAAATTAGTTTAGACGAAGTGAAGTCTTCAAGCCGTATGGCGCCGTCATTGTATTTTGATGAAGGTAAAAAAATGCACCGTCAGGCATTGATCTTAGAAAATTTTGGTCATGGGTTTGATGGAGAAGTACTGTTTGAAGGTGGCGAACTGATCCTAGAAGCGGGTTCGAAACTGGCGATTATTGGCGAAAATGGTGTTGGTAAATCAACATTTATTCGTTGCTTAGTAGGTGAGCTTGAAGCGAACCACGGCGTGGTTAAGTGGTCAGAAAATGCTTCTATTGGTTATTGCCCGCAAGATAGCAGCAAAGATTTTGATAACGATTTAACCCTGTTTGATTGGATGTCACAATGGCGTACCGCTAAACATAACGACTTAATGGTACGCGGTATGTTAGGGCGCCTATTGTTTACCGCTGATGACGCGAATAAAAAAGCGCGTAACTGCTCAGGTGGTGAGAAAAACCGCTTACTATTTGGTAAGTTGATGATGCAAGATGTCAATGTGTTGATCATGGATGAACCGACAAACCACATGGATATGGAAGCGATTGAAGCATTAAATAATGCATTAAAAGGTTTTGAAGGCACATTGATTTTTGTCAGTCATGATCGCGAATTTGTGTCGTCTTTGGCTACCCGCATTATTGATATTCGTGACAAGAAAGTCGTCAACTTTCATGGCACGTTCAACGAGTTTATGGCAAGCCAGCAAGAGCAAGCTAAGTTACTCGAAACCAAGTAAGCTTTTTATAGTTTAAACCGGCTTAGGCCGGTTTTTTGTATTCAGTCAAATATAGTTATTTTAAGCGTTTCACATAGCGCAGAGTTATAAAGTTGATAATGGCCATCAACACGGCTATTTCGTAGCGACTAAATGCCACGGCAATACCAATTAAGCCCATGTTCCATATGCTTGCGGCGGTGGCAGTACCGTATGTAGAGTTTTTGTTTTTTAAGATTGCACCACCGCCAATAAAACCAATTCCGGTGATGATCCCTTCAAGTACTTTTGCCTCAGCCTCTGAGGTGGTTAAGACTGACATAGCGACTAATGCGTAACCGCATGAAGCAACCGCTACGAGTGGAAAGGTACGTAAACCTGCGCCATGGTTTGAGCGTTCACGATCAAACGCCATCGGCAGGGCTAGTAAATAGGCAATTGATAAATGAATTAAATTTTCGATAATTTCATGTAATTGTAAGTTAAGTTCCATCTTAGATCTCATCGGCTATTTTTAAATAAAATTGCAAAGATCAAACCACCTTGGTAGATATAGTTTTTATTTTTTATCAATATGTTATGTTTCTGTAGTTAATAGCTTTACGTATTTTAGGTAACATTTACATATTACTGTGGGAGTTTTACTCAAGTAAATTGCTAATTTGATATCCGTATGAAAGCGCCGTATTCTTAGCATTGCTAATTTTTAAGGTATGAGTGTGACAAGTCGATCTCGTTTTTACAATTTTACTGCTAGTCTTGAAACGTATGCACTGATACTTTGTATGATCTCAGTTGCGGGGGCATTTTTGTTCCCGGATGCACTGACTGCGACTATCAAACCATTGATCATTAATGTGTTAGCAGTATTAGGCGGGCCATTTTTTCTGCTCGTGAATTTTTTATTGATTGGCGTGATAGTACTGGCGTTCAGCCCTCTTGGGCAACGTAAAATAGGGGGGGAACACGCAAAAGTTGAGTTTTCAAACTTTGGTTGGCTTTCTATGTTATTTGCTGCAGGAATGGGATCTGGTCTTGTTTTTTGGGGCGTGGCTGAACCCGCAATGCATGTTTTACAACCCCCTTTAAAGCAAAGTTTATATCCTGATCGCCAAGCAGCCGCGTTAGCTATCACATTAGTGAATTGGGGTGCACATGCGTGGGCTTTGTACGCAGTATTTGGCTTAGTGCTAGGTGGCTTAAGCCATAATAGTGGTAAAGCTGGTGATATTAGTGCCCCGGTGCTGAGTTTGACACGCTCATTTTTTAACAGAGCAGAGCAGTTAAAGTTAAAATTTTTGATTCAGTTATTAGCTATTTTGGCCATATTTTTTGGTGTGGTTGGTACGATTGCCAATTCAACTTTACTACTGAGTAAGGGAATTGAGTTAAAGCTGGATGTTCATACGCCGTGGTTGGTGGGGTTAATTATTATTGTGTTATTGGCTGTACTTTACAGCTTATCTGCACGATTAGGGCTTAAAAAAGGTGTGCAGACACTGAGTCAGTTTAACGTGTTTTTAGCATTTTTTATCCTTGTTTGGTTAATGACTATGGTACCCCTACAACCGATCATTGATGTGGCGATCAGTGGTAGCCAATATTATATCCAC
Organism: Pseudoalteromonas sp. S1727; assembly: GCF_005886375.1. Classification (NCBI taxonomy): domain Bacteria; kingdom Pseudomonadati; phylum Pseudomonadota; class Gammaproteobacteria; order Alteromonadales; family Pseudoalteromonadaceae; genus Pseudoalteromonas; species Pseudoalteromonas sp. S1727. The sequence goes on along the minus strand of NZ_PNDT01000016.1, from coordinate 63,550 downwards.
TTATTAGTAACGGGAACTTGGCAGTTCTCTAGCCAATTAAATGCGCCTAGTTGGGCGAATAGCTGGACCTATAATTATTATTTTTGGTGGTTAGCATGGGGACCATTTGTTGGTGTATTTTTAGCTAAAATAAGCCAAGGACGTCCAGTATGGCAATACATTGTTGGTGTGGTTATTGTGCCAACCTGTGTCACTATTTTATGGTTTAGTGTTTTTTCTGGATCTGCAATCGCTTGGGACAGTGGTCATAACAGCGGTATTATGGCCGCGATTAAAGTTGATTATACCCAAGGTTTATTTGTATTTTTTAAGCAGCTAGGCTGGCAAGGTGGTGTACTCATTTGGGCAAGTTTATTGCTTTTGTTGATCTTTGTGGCAACTTCTGTCGACTCTGCAATATTAGTGATACGCAACTTAGCTGGGGCAAAAAGCAGTCACCGTTTAAGCCTGTATACTTGGTCTTTTGTTCTTGCGTTGAGCAGCTGGGTATTGTTATTACAAAATAATGAACTACTTAACCGTAGTCTGGCAGTGATTGGTGCTCTGCCATTTTTGTTTATTTTTATTCTGCAGCTGATTGGTTTTGTGAAAGAATTTATGGCTGAGCTACAAGAGTAAGCATAAGATACTTACTCTTGTAATTGCTTTGCTGATTTAGCGTAGGGTATGTAAGAAGTGCATGTGTTTATGGTATTGATCGATCAGATCATTAATTACGGCTTCTTTAGACCATCCCATTACATCATAATCTTGACCACCTTCACGTAAATGAACCTCGGCACGGTAATAATTTTCATCACTATCGTCATCATCTTCATCATCAATTGTGTACGACGGTTTTTCATAAGAGCGGCGTTTTACTACATAAAGAAAGTCTATTTCTTCGCCAAGTAATACTCTTAAGCTGACTTGACCACGCTCAAGCTTATCAACATCAACGATGACCTCTAAGTTATGAGTGCCAAGCTCTTTGGCTACGCTTTGCATCGCGGGTAAAGCAATTGATTTAACAAATCGATTAACGTTGGTTTTATTTGGAAAATCAACAATATTGTTCAGGCGTTCTTGCCAACTTGCACCTTCACTGCCAGGTAAGGTAGGCGCAATTGGTGCTATATTCATTTGCAAGCTTTCCCGTTTGGCAATATCAACTCGCAATGCTTTGATCAAGCCGTATGTTGCTATGAGTAACACCACCGCAAAGGGCAGTGCACTGGCAATGGTCATCGTTTGCAGTGCCCCTAGGCCACCAACCATCAGCAGTACCGCAGCGACAACACCTTCACCACCGGCCCAATAAATACGTTGCCAAACAGGTGTGTTGTCTTTACCGTTAGAGCACAGCATATCTACTACCATTGAGCCTGAATCAGAGGAAGTAACAAAAAATACGATAACCATACAGGTGGCAATAAATGACAGTACACCAGACATAGGGAAGTTTTCTAAAAAGGCGAAAATTGAAATCGCGACATCTTGAGAAACAGCTTCACCTAGGCTTGTAACACCTTGATTCATGATCAAGTCAATGGCCGAATTACCAAAAAAAGTCATCCACATTAATGTAAAACCAGTTGGAATAAATAGCACACCCATTACAAATTCACGAATGGTACGTCCACGGGATACTCGTGCGATAAACAAACCAACAAATGGCGCCCATGACATCCACCAACCCCAATAAAGAATAGTCCAACCACCCATCCAATCCGTTTTTTCATAGGCAAATAAATTGAAGGTGTGGTTGACAATGTCGGATGCGTAAGCGCCTACGTTTTGCACAAACGCTTGTAATAAATAAACGGTAGGGCCAAGAATAAGTACAAATGCTAGCATGATGACCGCAAGGCCCATGTTTAATTCAGATAAAATACGGATCCCTTTATCAAGGCCTGTGGTAACCGAGATTATCGCTAAGCCTGTGACTGCTGCAATTAGGATCACTTGGGTGATAATACCCACGGGCACATCAAATAAATAATTTAACCCAGAGTTCACTTGCAGGACGCCATACCCTAGGGAGGTGGCGACGCCGAATACAGTACCAATAACGGCAAATACATCAACAGCATGACCAATTGGGCCGTAAATTTTATCGCCAATTAATGGGTAAAGCGCTGATCGTAATGTCAGTGGTAAGCCATGACGGTAGCTAAAAAAGGCTAAGATCAGTGCAACGATAGCGTAAATGGCCCAAGCATGTAATCCCCAGTGAAAAAAGGTGATTTTCATGGCTTCACGGGCAGCCTGTACGGTTTGTGCATCACCAACGGGAGGGTTCATGTAATGCATAACTGGTTCAGCAACCCCAAAAAACATTAAGCCTATTCCCATACCTGCACTAAACAGCATGGCAAACCAAGTAACATGATTATAATCGGGGGTCGAATGATCAGGCCCAAGCTTGATGTTTCCGTAGCGTGATAAACCTAAGAATGCCACCGTGATCAAAATAATGGCAACGGTTAACACATAAAACCAACTGGCATTTTGAACAATTGCAGCTTGCAAAGTATTAAAGAAGCTATCAGCTGTTGTTGGCGCTAACGCGGTAAACATGACTAATAGGATAATGAGTGCAGACGCCGTGTAAAACACGGGCGGATTGAGTTTTGATTTTTCTTCTGTGGTGGACATTGATATTCCCCGTGCTGAATTAAATGTTCATAGAAATAAAATTTCTAAAAAAGTATAGCATATTCAATTAATTAATTCATTGTCATGAACTTACAGTTTTTTACAGTGTTTTGTACTGTGTTAGTTATAGTATTAATTAACAATACATCAACGTAGTACAAGGATTTAATTTATGTTCAAACATTTTGTTGTAGCTTTAGCTGTTAGCCAATTATTGTCTGCATGTACCGTGGCTGGGGTATTGGTTGATGGCGCTATTTATTCAAAAGCAGATGAAAATTACGATGCTGATTTAGCGCTTTCCCCTGCGCATGTGGCGCCAGAAAAGGATTTTCCCGTTGGTGATCAACAAACATTTTCTTTTTCTGAGTTGGGTTTGGAAGTAGACCGATTCTTAGTTGGCTTAGTACAACAGCAATCACAGCCGCAAGTGCTCTGCAAGCGAGTGACTAAAACACTTAAAGAATGTGAGGAAGTACCGGCTGACAACCTCACACAGGAGCAGACTATTGAGCCTGCAAATACGATTGATGAAATAATAGGTGTTCGTCAATAAAGCTACTGATAAAAAAGTAACTATGGTCATAACCTGCATGCATGTTAATTTCAGCAGGGTAGTCATTCTCATTCACTTGTTGGAATAAGTTTTCAGTTTTTAGTTGTTCCACTAAAAAGTTATCAGCTTCACCTTGATCAATGCGCATTGGTAGGTAATTTTTTTGCTTGGCGTGTTTCATTAGCTCACAGGTGTCGTATTGGGCCCACGCCGATTTATCACTGCCTAAATACTGACTAAATGCTTTTTGCCCCCAAGGACAGTTAATTGGGTTCACAATCGGGCTAAACGCTGAAGCACTGGTGTAATTTTGTGGGTTACGTAGGGCAATCATCAACGCGCCATGCCCCCCCATAGAATGACCACTAATTGCTTTTTTGTCGGTTACTGGAAAGTGCTGCTCAATTAAAGCAGGTAGCTCATTTACCACATACTCATACATATTGTAGTGGGTGTTGTAGGGCGCTTGTGTGGCATTGACATAAAAGCCAGCACCTTGGCCGAAGTCATAGCTGTCTTCATCCGGAACATTGTCACCGCGTGGGCTAGTATCAGGAGCAACAATGGCAATGCCTAATTCAGCTGCTTTTTTAAAAGCACCGGCTTTTTGCATAAAATTTTCATCAGTGCAAGTTAAGCCTGATAACCAATACAGCACGGGAACTTTATTGGTTTGGCTTGCGCCGGGTGGCAAAAAGATAGCAAAACGCATTGTGCAGTGAGTACTGTTTGCAGTATGGCTATATTGCTTGTGCCAGCCACCGCTGACTTTTGTGGCACTTAAATTATCTAACATAGTATCCTCGCTAACAGGCCACCGAGCAAAAGCTGGGTGGCATGTGTACTTTATATTAGTAATGGATGACAGTACGAATACTTTTACCTTCATGCATTAGATCAAATGCGTCATTAATATCTTCAAGCCCCATGGTATGGGTAATAAAGTCATTAAGCGCAAATTCGCCCGCCATATAACGCTCTACAATCTCTGGTAGTTGTGAGCGTCCTTTCACACCGCCAAAGGCACTGCCGCGCCATACACGCCCAGTAACGAGTTGAAACGGGCGTGTGGAAATTTCTTGGCCTGCACCCGCAACCCCAATGATCACCGACTCTCCCCAGCCTTTGTGGCAACACTCAAGGGCAGAGCGCATCACATCAACGTTACCAATGCACTCAAATGAGAAATCAACGCCACCATCGGTCATCTCAACAATCACTTCTTGAATCGGTTTGTCGAAATCTTTTGGATTAATTAGATCTGTTGCGCCTAACTTAGTCGCCAGATCAAACTTAGAGGTATTAATGTCGATGCCGATAATGCGTGAAGCGCCAGCCATTTTCGCACCAATAATCGCAGATAGACCAATACCGCCTAGGCCAAAGATAGCAACTGTATCACCGGCTTTTACTTTTGCCGTATTTGTTACTGCACCCATACCCGTTGTTACGCCACAGCCAAGTAAGCAAATTTCTTCTAAAGAGGCTTCTTTATTGACTTTAGCTAGAGAAATTTCTGGCAGTACTGTGTACTCAGAAAATGTTGAGGTGCCCATGTAGTGATAAATTGGCTGACCATCTTTGAAAAAACGAGTTGTACCGTCAGGCATTAAACCTTTACCTTGAGTTTCGCGAACAGCCGAACACAAGTTTGTTTTACCTGAGGTACACATTTTACACTCACCACACTCAGCGGTGTATAACGGGATCACATGATCGCCCACTTCAACACTCGTTACCCCTTCACCAACAGCATAAACAACCCCAGCACCTTCATGGCCTAAGATAGCCGGAAAGATACCTTCAGGATCTGCACCTGATAAAGTGAACGCATCGGTATGACACACACCCGTTGCTGTGATTTTGACCATGACTTCACCTTTTTTCGGCATCATCACATCCACTTCTTCAACAGACAGTGGTTGGTTAGGTCCCCAAGCTATTGCAGCTTTTGATTTAATAAACTCTGACATGGGTTCTCTCTTTTATTAATTACTTAGATGGTTTAAAACAATAGCGCTATTTTATTTGTTTCTCAAACAATGTTAATCTTCATTTTAATAAAACACTTTTACAGTATGGTAATAATGAGTCGTTGGTTAGGCATAGATGAATTTATCGCAGTCGGCGAAGAGGGCAGTTTTACTCGTGCAGCCAGTGTGTTGGGTGTATCGGTAGCGCATATAAGCCGTCATGTTACGCAATTAGAGCAACGTTTAAACACACAATTATTAACCCGTACAACCCGAAAGGTAGTGTTAACCAAAGAAGGGGAAGTATTTTTACACCAGACCAAACACTTGCAGCACGCCTTAGACGACGCCACCGGCTTACTCGCTCAGCAACAAAGTACACCCAAAGGTAAAATTAAACTTACTGCGCCAGTGATGTATGGCGAAAGCTTTGTGATGCCTGCTGTACACACATTTATGCAGCAACACAGTGATGTTGAAGTAGAAATGGCGCTGAGTAACGAGCAAGAAAACCTATTAGAAGGTGGGTTTGATTTGGCTATTCGCTTGGGTCATTTAAAAGACTCTAGCTTAAAAGCACGGCGCTTAAGCGAGCGGCATTTTGTAATTTGCTGCTCAAAAGCCTATTTAGCGCGTTTTGGTGAGCCTCATACCTTAGCAGAATTACAAAATCATCAATGTTTAGTGGGTAACAGTAGTTATTGGCGAGTGTGCGAACAAGGGCGTGATAAGCATATTAAAGTAGCAGGACGATTACGCTGTAACAGTGGCTGGGCATTAGCGGATGCGGCAAAAAAAGGACTAGGTATTATTCAATTGCCTAACTATTACATTGAGCGTGACTTAGCCGCGGGGGATTTAGTACCAATATTGATGAACAGCCAGCCAAAGCCCGAAGGTGTGTGGGGCGTGTATCCCCCGAGACAGTTTGTGGCAACCAATGTACGTGCATTACTTGACCATCTTATAACGTCACTAAATTGAAGATCATTAAAAATAGGCGGGCCAATTGACGGCAGTAGTTGATTTGTCATTAATTTTTACATTTTTGCACATACCCAACAGCCGTTTATCTATGCTAGTATGAGCGCTGAATTGGCATTAAATGTAACCATAAATAATTATGTTTCAACCTGTTAGCCTGTTTATCGGGCTGAGATACAGTCGTTCCTCGAAAGGGAATGCATTTATCTCATTTATTTCGTTTTTCTCCATCGCCGGTATTGCCATAGGCTTAATGGCATTATTTACTGTTAGTTCAGTAATGAATGGTTTTGAAAATAACCTTAAAACTAATATGCTAGGCCTTATTCCCCATGTTGAAATTGCAGCTGATGGGCAAACACAGGCCCAAATGACGCAGTTACAAAATGATATTATGGCATCTGAATTTGTAAAACACGCGAGCTTGTATCGTCATGGTGAAGCAATTTTACAAACTAACCATGACCTTCACGGCGTATTGCTGCAAGGCTTATACGATGATAACGCATCTTTGTATAAAATCAGTGATAGAGTGACTCAAGGTAATTGGCAAACTGTTATGGCATCGCGCTATAACATTGCTATCAGTCGTTACTTAACTCGTAAACTCGGTATTGGTTTAGGTGATAAAGTACGGGTGATCATGCCCAATGCGTCAAGTTACACGCCGCTTGGTCGTGTCCCTAGCCAACGTTTATTTACAGTTGCGGCAATTTATGAAACCGGCTCTGAAATAGATATGAGTTTGGCGTTTACTAGTGGCGAATCGCTGCAACGGATTTTAAAGCTACCAACTAATAGCACACCAAATTTAAGCATTTCACTTTATGACCCTTTTGAGTTAGATACCTTTAGCGCATCAGCCAGCAACATTTTAAATCAATACACAGTCACCGATTGGCGTCAGTCACAAGGGACTTTATTTGCTGCTGTAGCTATGGAAAAACGCATTATGTCTATGCTGCTTGGGCTTATTGTGCTAGTGGCGGTATTTAATATTGTTTCAGCGTTGACCATGATGGTGAGCGAAAAACAAAGTGAAGTTGCTATTTTACAAACTCTAGGGTTAACCCCAGCACAAGTCCAGCACGTTTTTATGATCCAAGGTTTATACAACGGTTTAATTGGTACCAGTATTGGTGCAGGACTCGGCCTGTTACTCAGCGCTTATATTAACGAAGTATTAGCTGGGATTGGTTTAAACCTATTAACGGGGATTGCTTTACCCGTTAAATTTGACGTGATGAGTTTATTAGTGATTGCCATTGGCAGTATTACCATGAGCTTTTTAGCCACATTATATCCGGCACGTAAAGCTGCCAATGTTAGCCCCGCAGAGGTATTGCGTTATGAATGATTTAGTTATCCAATGTGAACAATTAAGCAAAACATATCAAGATGGTGCCAACCAAGTAGAAGTATTAAAAGGGATCGATTTAAGCTTGCAGCAAGGTGAAATGTTGGCAATTGTAGGCAGTTCTGGTTCAGGCAAAAGTACCTTGCTACATATTTTAGGCACACTTGATTCGCAAAGTGCTGGGACGGCTAAAATCAAAGGTCAGCAGGTCGCTAAGTTATCACGTGCTGAACAAGCTAAATTTCGTAACGACCATTTAGGATTTATTTACCAGTTTCATCATTTACTGATGGAGTTTAATGCTGTTGAAAATGTAGCTATGCCTTTATTAATAAAAGGTTTAAGTGCTAAAGAGGCCAATGTTAAAGCCCTCGCCATGCTTGATAAAGTTGGCTTGTCGCATCGCAGTAACCATAAACCCTCTATGTTATCTGGTGGTGAACGCCAGCGCGTGGCGATTGCTCGTGCCTTAGTAACTGAGCCTGATTTAGTTTTAGCCGATGAGCCTACAGGCAACTTAGATAAACAAAATGCGATTAAAATTTATGATTTGATCAAAACACTCAATAGCAGTTTAAACACCAGCTTTGTAGTAGTGACTCATGATTTAGAGCTCGCCGATAAACTAGGTAAAATTGCATACCTTGATGATGGTAAGTTGGCAATTAAAGAGGCTAATCATGTTGCTTAGTGCCTACTTAAGTAAACGTTTTAGAGCAAGTTCAGGTAGTAAAGACGAAAAAAATGGTTTTGTTAGCTTTATAGCAAAAGCCTCGACCATAGGTATTTTACTCGGTGTTGCTGTGCTCATTGTGGCTTTGTCAGTGATCAATGGTTTTGAACAGCAGCTTGTGCATCGTTTATTAAGTGTTGTACCGCAGGTTGAGTATGTTGCGCCAAATCGTGCAATTGATAATTGGCCTGAAAAAGTGGCAAAACTCACGAAGCAGCCAGGGGTAACGGGTGCTGCTCCTTTTATAAGTGTCAATGGTATGGCGCAATATAAAAGCGAACTAAAAGCGGTTGAAGTGCGTGGTGTTGATCCAGCTTTTGAAACTGAGGTGTCTGCGGTTAATCAGTTTACTTATGGCAAGTTGGTCAGCCAAATTAGCGAAGATGAAATTATTTTGGGCCAGCAAATTGTTAAACAGTTAGGCGTTGAACAAGGCCAGTTAATTACTTTATTGATCCCCCAAGTTAATCAAGCTGGTGCTGAAATACTCGCGCCAAAAAGGGTTACCTTAACATTGGTTGGTGTAATTGAAATGGGAGGCCCCATTGATAGCAGTGCGGCATTTATTCATTTAAGCAAAGCACAATCAGTACTTGGCTATGAACAACGACAAGTAACTGGGCTTCGCTTAGCAGTAAACGATGTATTTCAAGCACACCAAATAGCGCTGCGTGTTGGTCAAACAATTGATGATTATGTGTATATCTCTAGCTGGTTTAGAACCCAAGGTAGTTTATATCAAGATATACAAATGGTCAGAACCATCGTTTATATTGTGGTATTTTTAATTATTGCCGTGGCAAGTTTTAATATTGTTTCATCATTGGTGATGGAAGTACGAGAAAAGCAAGCTAACATTGCAATCTTAAAAACCATGGGTGCAAAAGACAGCACTATACTCGCAACGTTCATTTTGCAAGGGCTTAGCCAAGCCTTTATCGGCGTAGTGTTAGGCAGCTTTATTGGTGTGATGCTCGCGTTGAATATTAGTGAGCTATTTACTTTAGTGAGTCAGTTACTCGGGGCCAACCCTCTTGAAGGTGTTTATTTTATTGAATTTTTACCGAGTAAACTAGTATGGCAAGATATTGTGGTTACTGTGATCGTCACATTTATTCTCGCAGTACTGGCAACCCTTTACCCCGCATGGCAAGCAACCCGTGTTGATCCTGCTAAGGTGCTTGGCAATTGATCAAGTTTCATTTAAGAACCTGTGTATAAAAGGATTATTAATCAATTCGCACGTTACCTGCACGCTAATGAGGTTTATAAGGCGCACTTTGTATCAGTGGTGTAATGTCGATATTGGCATCGTGGCGTGGGGGGGCGAAAAATATCAATAGGGGAGCTTCATTAACTCTGTTAAACTGCACGGCTTCTTACTTAGCCAGCAATACTTGCTTGGTTGTCTTATCTTACTCTGGAATTTACTTTGACTAATAATGATATTTTACGTCGTCTGCGTTATACCTTTAATTTAACAGATACTAACATGATTGAAATTTTTGCGGCGGCGGATCATGTTGTCACACCACTACAAGTAACAGGTTGGCTGACGAAAGAAAGTGAAGCAGGGCATGTAGAGCCAAGTGACACTGAATTTGCGACTTTTCTAAATGGTTTTATTAATACAAAACGCGGTAAACGCGATGGCGAGCAGCCACTTCCAGAGCGCACACTAAATAATAATAGTATTTTAATGAAATTGCGTATTGCACTGAATATGAAAGCAGACGATGTGATTGCGGTACTGGCGTTGAGTGGCTTTAACTTAAGCAAGCATGAGTTAAGTGCTTTTTCACGCAAAGTAGATAATAAGCATTACCGTGTTTGCAACGATCAGGTGTTACGTAATTTCTTAACCGGTATTCAGCTACAATTACGTACAACGGTTAGCGGCGAATAGATTGTCTATTATATCGGTATGGCAAACGTTATTGAAACACAATACCTTGTTTATCGTTAGAAAAAGCTAAATGCTAATTGTGCTGCTGTTAAAGCTCTATTTCCCCAAGCTACTCACAGCATGAGTGTGCTTGGGTTTATATGCGGAATTTCTGGGTAAAAATTTAATTGTATTTTCGTTAACTCAAAAATAATTCACGTTACTAGGCGTTAATTATAAGGCTTCATCATGTTAGAGTGTTAAAAATTCTATTTTTTAAGGGTCTTACTATATGAATCACAAACTTGATCACGTTTATTTTAACATCTGATACAACTACAAATTTTGAACACGGAAGAATAATTATGAATTATATACACAGTACAATTGCGCAATTAAAACAGACGAGTCCGGCACAATGCGAATTTTACCAAGCAGTAGAAGAAGTGCTAGAATCACTCGAACCTATCCTCGAAAACTCCGCTGAATATCAAAAAAATGCGATTATCCAACGATTAGTAGAGCCTGAACGGCAAATTATGTTTAGAGTTCCTTGGGTTGATGATGAAGGCAACATTCACGTTAACAAAGGGTATCGAATTGAATTTAACTCCACCCTAGGCCCCTATAAGGGCGGCTTACGTTTTCACCCAAGTGTGAACGCCAGTATCATAAAATTTTTAGGGTTTGAGCAAATATTTAAAAACGCATTAACCGGGCTGCCTATTGGTGGTGGTAAAGGCGGCGCTAACTTTGATCCTAAGGGCCGCTCAGATGGCGAAATCATGCGTTTTTGCCAATCATTTATGAATGAAATGTACCGTCATATTGGCCCAACGACCGATGTTCCTGCGGGTGATATTGGTGTTGGCGCGCGTGAAATTGGCTATATGTTTGGCCAATATAAACGTTTGACTGGCCGTTACGATGGCGCGTTTACAGGGAAAAGTTTGGCCTGGGGCGGCTCATTGGTTCGTAAAGAAGCAACGGGTTATGGTGCTGTGTATTTTGCTAATTACATGCTGCAAGAGGCCAATAACTCTCTGCAAGGTAAACGCTGCTTAGTATCAGGTGCTGGGAATGTGGCTATCTATGCGATGGAAAAGCTCTATCAATTAGGCGCAACCCCTATCACGTGCAGTGATTCAACAGGCACACTTTATCATGAGTCAGGAGTTGATCTTGCGCTTGTTAAACAGCTCAAAGAAGGTGCTCGTGCAAGTTTAGCTGTGTATTTAGATACTCACCCGGATGCGCAATATATTCCAAAAGTTGATTATCCATGTGATGGCCACGCCGTATGGCGATTTGCTGCAGATGCCGCATTTCCATGCGCAACGCAAAATGAATTAACACAAGCTGATGCCGAAATGTTAATTGAAAATGGCTGCATTTTAGTCAGTGAAGGTGCAAATATGCCCAGCACCAAAGAAGCAATCGACGTGTTTCTTGCCGCTAAAATAGCGTATGGTCCAGGTAAAGCTGCTAATGCTGGCGGCGTTGCTACGAGTCAATTAGAAATGGCGCAAAATGCCAGTATGCAATCGTGGACATTTGAAGAAGTTGATTCTAAGTTGCAGCAAATAATGAAAAACATCTTTGATACAGCTAGTTGCACAGCAACTGAGTTTGGCCAGCCAGGCAATTTAGTGTTAGGCGCTAATATTGCTGCATTTCGTCGAGTTGCAGATGCAATGATAGAGCAAGGTGTGGTCTAGTCATTAAGTCAAACTAAGCTTATTAAGCCCACTACTTCCAGTGGGCTTTTTAATGGTGATTACACAGTTTATTGCACTAATCGGTAATTAAACGAGTTAATCAGTTGTTAGTCTCAAAATTATTTGCAGCATTTATTCACTCACGTATTGTAGTTTGTGTATTCATTAACAATAAAAGAGCCAACCATGTTTGAGCAAAAAAGCCATTTTCTTACATCCTGTAAACCTGCGTTACTCCTCAGCACACTGTTTATTACAACCAACACATTTGCTGTCGAACCCGATTATCAAGATCAAGCCAAACTTCATGACATCGCAGCAGCGGTATCACCTCAACGCATAGAAAAGGATATTCAAGCATTAGTTGATTTTGGCACTCGTCACACGTTGTCCGAGACTAAATCAAATACCCGAGGGATTGGTGCTGCGCGTCGTTGGATAAAAGCAGAATTTGAAAAAATATCTGCCGAGTGTGGCGGCTGTTTAGAGGTTTTAGAAGTAAAAGACACCATATCAGGTGAAAAACGTATTCCTAACCCTGTTGAAGTGGTTAATATTATTGCAATTCAGCGCGGTAGTGATGAACCAAACCGCATGGTGATGATGTCCGGTGATATTGACTCGCGTGTAAGTGATGTAATGGATTTTACCAGTGATGCCCCAGGTGCAAATGATAATGCATCAGGCGTTGCGGGCGTGATTGAATCGGCTCGTGTGCTCTCTAAGTATAAGTTTAATGGCTCAATTGTTTATGCGGCGCTTTCAGGTGAAGAGCAAGGATTATTTGGTGGTAAAATCCTCGCCTCGTATGCACAAAAACAAGGCTGGCAAGTACACGGTGTACTCAACAACGACATGATTGGTAATGTTACAGGTATTAACGGCGTAACGGATAACACCACTGCGCGTATCTTCTCTGAAGGTACACGGGTTATTGAAACCAAAGAGCAAGCTCATAAACGCCGCTTTACTGGCGGCGAGGTCGATTCTGCAAGTCGTAACCTAGCGCGTTATATTGATACTATTGCTGATCGTTACATTCCTAACTTAGATACTATGTTGGTTTACAGGCTTGACCGTTTTGGTCGTGGAGGGCATCACCGCCCATTTAACGACATGGGCTATGCCGCTGTGAGGGTGATGGAAACCAACGAAAATTACAATCACCAACACCAAGATCTACGTACAGAAAATGGTATTGTTTATGGTGACACGATCGACGGTGTTGATTTTGATTACACGGCAAAACTCACCTCACTTAATGCGGTAAGCCTGGCCTCTATGGCATGGGCGCCAGCGCCACCAAAAGACGTTGAAATCTCAGGTGCTGTGCAGCCAAGCACCACTTTGAAATGGCAAAAAAACAGCGACAAAACAACGGTGGGTTACAGAATTTACTGGCGTTATACCAGCGAGCCACAATGGCAGTTTAGCCGCTATGTCGGTGATGTAAGCGAAGCAACCCTTAAAAATGTGGTGATCGACAACTATTACTTTGGTGTAGCCGCAGTGAATAAAGACGGCATTGAATCACCGGTGGTATTTCCAGGTGATGTAGGTGCATTTGAGCAGGATATAAACTAATTAATTAGGCGTAGCGCAAGGCGCTTTTGCGCTACAGCTTTAATTCATTGAAGGGATATTGCACTAAAATTCTCGGTATATACTTGGTTTAAGTTCTCGCTTTATCTTATTAATAAAATTAAATGATTGACTTTAAGAGTGTTTATTTTGATTGTTCTCGTTTAATAAAAATGTTGATTCTCGATTAGGTAAGTTCTTGCTATGAGCGGGGCGAGTTTTTATTGCCATCTTCCTCATAAGTTAGTAAGTTAATAATATTATTATAAATTTTAATGCGTATTGGCACGAATACAGGCACTTTCATAAAGTGTTTATCGGTATTCTTGGTAAAACGCTGTTAGGTATACACATGAGTCTTCTGCCAATGGCTGATACAGTGTCCCATGAAAAGGACGTGAAAGAAGCTAAAAGGCTCATTGCAGAAAAGCAATTAGTTGGTGCTGCAAACAACACAAAATGGAATGAGCTAATATCACAAATGCGTGAAATTTCTAATCCACCTTGCTACCGAACTAAGGTGGTTAATGGCTACATCTCGGGTGGGATAGCGAATGGTATTATCACTTACCATTTCCATTACTTTGCGTTGAGTGGATTGATATTGATTTGTCTGAAAAGGTTCTAAGTCTTATTAAACGGATCGGCTTTGAATTTGAAGTGACGGAATCATTTGTTAGAGTTTGGGGTTATTTTCCAAAGTGTTACAAAGAATTTACCTAACAAGGCCGTTTACGGCAAGCGTTATGTTTTTATAGGACTATCGATGAAATACTTATGGTTAATTCCACTTTTCTTATTGGCTGGTTGCCAAACTGCTCCAACTTTTTGTGAAAAGGAGCCTGAATCAAATTTATGCAACCAAAAAACTTATCACTACAATACAGATCAGGCACTCAAGGAATTTGAAACGAAAAAATCAAAGAAAGCCTTTGCTTTAGGGCAAACTGAAGATGGATGGGAGTTTTATGGCTATTCAGAAAGTTATAGCTCTAAAAAGAAAGCTAACAAACGTGCGCTTGAAGAATGTCAAAAAAGGTTGAATAAACATGGATCTAAAAGTAAATGTGAGGTTATTCGTTAGCAAAACATAATCGGGTAGCCGGAGGTCTCCTCCAGCCCCCACACCACCCATCATGCGCTTTTTATTAATAGGAAGTACAATGGGCGGTTCATCTCCCGTAATGAATATTGATCCAAATATCTCTTAATGACGCTAACCTTGTGACGCTAGATAGTTATTGCCTAGCGCAATGTTAATTCCTTTTGTTTTTGAGCTTTTGTAATGCTTCCTAAAACGCCAATTAAAGCAACAGCAAATATTTTACGTAAAATCGAAGTAACCGATTGAATCAAAATAGGAACTTGGCTATGGTTAACGCATCAATAAAAATAAATTAAAAACGAGTTATTCTACAGGCTCGTTAGATGTAAGAGACATGCGAAGCACAGTTCTTATAATACTTTTATCAATAATGCTCATATCATGTGGCTCATCATACAGCGTCCCACGTGCCGCGCTGCATATCGATGTTACTGATGCAAATCAATTCAATACACTGCTGGGCAGTATTAGAGACTTTCTTCAGGCTAAAGATTTTGCCGATCTGGGAAAAAATGAAGAAATGCTTGAGCTATTAAAGTGGAGTAGTGGAAAGCATAAGGGTGATTCCATCGCTAATACTAATAACGACCAAATAAGTAGGATCCATCGGACAAGGCGTTTTAAGAGCGAAGAATTAGAACTGGATGTGGTAATAATTGATTACTCAGACCTTGCGATCAAAAAGCGTTTTGTAAATTACCCGAGCTCAGAATCAGTAATATCCGATTCTCCAGCTTTGGAATTGAATATCTACAACTACAGGCTTGGAGGTTTTTCAATCGAGGGACATAAGTTATATGAAGAGATACTTTCATTTATAGAATCAAATCATAATAAGCCCATAAATATTATATTTTCACCCCCTGAAACGAACCAAAAAGAATTTTACAAGGTCTCTGCTATCAATTTTCTTACTGGTGGGGTGTGGTGGCTAATTGTTTATACGATTTCGATTGGAATTTTTGGGTTTATAATAATAAAAACACTAAACCGTACTAAGTTTACAGTTGTTAACAAGCGAGCAATATTTGCTTTATTTGGAACCATCTTGGCTACACCACTGCCTTTTCCAGCTGCAACAATATTTGTGATAGTACTGCCGAGCGTCATGGCTTTGCCTGCAATTGGGTCAGATTATTTCTCACGAATTCAGACTTTTGCTATACCATCATTTATTGTTAGCGCTGCTTTGTGTGTACTCTTATCCATCTATCTCATAAAAGGCAGCAAAAGTGAAAACACCTAACACATATGAGCCTTAACTCTGTCGATTTGGCAGTTAAGCAGGTCGCTTACGGCAAATACATATAAGGAGCGCTACGCAATAATCCTTACATTATTAGCACAGCATTTGCTTATATTCCTCTAAAGCGCAGCGCCTTTTGACCTCTTTGTGAATAATTCACTAAATTTTTTTTGCACAAAGAGCAGAGAAAAAGAATAAATGAGGATTAACTTGAAGGCTAATATTAGCATGCGTAAAACACATTACATAAATAGGCATATACGTAAAAGCTGATACTCAATGTATCACTTTACTGTCTCTCGACTTAACATAACGAAAATGGTTAATACGCCAATGAATAAAGTTCCGCTAAATAGAAATGAATACTCGCAAGAATCAAAGCGCTCTGTCGGCCACGAATTTCTCGCAGCGTATTATGAAGATATTAAATACGTTTGCATCAAATGTGACAGTGAGGCTGTATTTCTTGCTCAAGGTCAGAAACAGGCTTATGAAGTAAGAAAAGAGTATATGTGGATTGAGCGTAAACTGTGCTACATCTGCTGAAAACAAATGCGGGCAATCAAGGCTGAGTTATATAGAGTCGAACGTGAATACTGCGAAAACAAACCTAAAGCACTATCAAATAAAGAATTTCTTACTCAATGGTTGGGTATGTTAGATCTTTATCCAAAGTTTGGAAAAAAGGCGAATTTTGCACGGATAGATTTCGTCAAAAAGCACCTAGCAAATAATGTATGGTGAAGTTATGGAAACAGCGAGATTAATCGTCTTTATTATTAGTTTTAATTGTATGATAAATTAGTTGTTTACTTCATACAAAAACAGTGAAATGATTAAAATACAATGACATCATAAATAAAATAACAATATGAAACATCTATTTATCATTATTTTTAGCCTCATTTTTAGTGCTCACACAATTGCATTTGAAGTTAAGAGCAGTACTTTCGTTGGGCAAAAAACAAAGATAGAGCAACCGATCACGGTAGTCCTGCCGGATAATTATTCGAGCAATAAACGTTACAATGTGATCTATGTATTACATGGTTTTAGCGGTAACCACACTGATTGGACTAAATTAACCGACATAGAACAATTAGCCGATCAGTATGATGTGATAGTTGTAAACCCAGACGGTAATTATGGTGCCTGGTACTTAGATTCGCCGCAGCTTAACGATTCTCAATATGAAACTTACATAGCAGAAGATGTGGTAAATTATATTGATAATACCTATTCGACCAATCGGTCTAAAATGGGGCGGGGGATCACTGGTCTATCAATGGGGGGATATGGCGCATTGAATGTTGCTATAAATAATCAAGATGTTTTTGCAGCTGTTACGTCTATGTCTGGTGGTGTTGATTTACGACCATTTGCTGCTGAATTTGGTATTGCAAAAGTATTAGGTGAGTATAGCCAATATCCACAGCGCTGGGATAATGCATCCATCATCAATAATTTACACAAACTGGCTGCGGGTAATACACGTTGGAAAAAAACCGCTGATAACCTGCCTATTATGCTTGATATTGGTGTTGATGATTTTTTTATTGAGCAAAACCGTGAACTTCATGACGCGTTATTAGCACTTAGGATCCGCCATGATTATGTAGAACGACCCGGTGTACATGACTGGCACTATTGGCAAAAAGTTATTCCTTATCAATTTTTGTTTTTAACCAGCCATATGCAAAAAGCAGTAGAATGATTTCAGTATTTAAGGCTGAATATAGTTATTCAGCCTTTTGCTCAACTAGAATTAGAAGGGCTAAGAAAATGCGCTTTCTTTTATTTCAGCTTGCATTTGTTCACGCATTTTAAATTTTTGTAGCTTACCCGTCACCGTCATCGGGTAGTGTTCAACAAACCGTATGTGCTTCGGTACTTTAAAATAGGCGAGTTTATCTTTTAAGAAAGTACGTATTTCTTGCTCTGTTAATATCGCATCTTCTTTGGGTTGCACCCAAGCACAGACTTCTTCACCGTATTTTTCATCACTGATACCAAAAATAGCGGCATCTTGCACGCCCGGATAAGTGTAGAGTACTTCTTCAATTTCTCGCGGATAGATATTCTCTCCACCGCGAATAATCATATCTTTTATCCTCCCTACAATGGCAACAAAGCCTTGCTCATCCATTACCCCTAAATCACCCGAATGCAGCCAGCCATCTTTATCAATCGTTGCGGCGGTTTTTTCTTCGTCATTCCAATAGCAGCGCATAATACCAGCGCCTCGGCTACATACTTCACCGGGCAGGCCGATTTTTTGAATATCACCCAGTTCATCAATAATTTTTACCTCTGTATGGGCGAGGGCGCGACCCACTGTGGTGACTTGTTTTTCAATAGGGGAATCAATTTCTGTGACATTATTAATAGGGCTGCATTCAGTTTGACCATAGCCAATGACCACTTCTTTCATATGCATAAGTGAGTGCACTTTTCGCATCACCTGCTCTGGGCATGTTGATCCTGCCATTATACCGGTGCGTAAACTTGATAAATCAAAACGGGAGAAATCTTTTAGTTCAAGCTCTGCGATAAACATAGTAGGCACGCCATGAAGCGCGGTGCAGTGCTCTTGCTCTACTACTTCTAAGGTGGTGGTTGGATCAAACGATTCACCAGGGAACACCGCAGTGGCGCCTTTGCTGATACACACAAGGTTTCCTAGTACCATGCCAAAGCAATGATACAAAGGCACGGGGATACACAGTTTATCTGCGGCAGTTAACCCCATGGCGTTAGCCATTAAAAAACCATTATTCAAAATGTTGCGATGCGATAAAGTCGCCCCTTTGGGATTACCCGTTGTGCCAGAAGTAAACTGGATATTGATATCTTGATCTGGTTTTAGTGTTGCTGCAATGCTCTTGAGTGCTTGTTGTGTTGCATCGTTGGGCAGTGCCATAACGTGTTTAAAACTAAACATGCCCGGTGCGGGTTCATCGCCAATACGAATGATATTCTTTAAATCAGGTAAAATTTTTGCGCAAAGTTGCCCAGGAGTTGCTGTTGCAAGTTCTGGCAGTAACTCATTAAGCATATCAAGGTAATTACTGGCTTTAAAATTAGAGGCGGTAATAAGGGTAGAGCACTGTACCGAGTTAAGTGCATAGTGTAATTCATTAGGGCGATAGGCTGGATTAATACAGACCATAATGGCCCCGATCTTCGCTGTGGCAAATTGAGTTAAGCACCACTCAAGGTTATTAGGTGACCAAATACCGACCCGATCACCAGGCTTTACACCTATCGCCAACAAGCCCATGGCGAGTTGATTGATCTGTTGCTGATACTCACTATAACTTAAGCGAATGTTTTGATGGTGAACGATAATCGCAGGGTGGTTAGGGTTATTGTCGACAATATTATCTAGGTAGTCACCAATGGTTTGATTGATCAATATTGGGTTTTGTGCCCCTTGATAGTAGCTTTGTGTTAATGGAATGGGAGCTTTGCCCTCAGTATCGCTGTCGAACACAGTTTTATTTGTATTTTTTACGTGCATCGCCGTTCTCCGTGTCAATGTTGTGAGAGTTTACTTTGTTAGAAAAACATAGATTGTCGACAAAGGGAAGGGCTATACGACCAATGTAGCAAGAAAAAGGAAATGCGAGGCAATAAAAAACGCTAGTAAGTTTATGCAAACAGGTTTGCAATACTCACTAGCGCTATAGTATGTAGTTGTTAGCGCGTTAATTAAAACTAAAGCTCTTCACTGCGGTAGGTTTTCTTCATTAAATAAACGTAGGCGTTAACAAAAGCATTTTCTTGATACTTTTTCAGCCCTGTTTCTGCAAAATCGATAGGAATTGGGTTGCGCTTTAATTGCTCTTTGATTTCAGTCACTGTAAATAAATGCACATCGAGCTCTTTAATTAATTGAATCGCGGTCTCCATCTTAAATCCGTTTGCACTACCTGCAAATTTACCTTTTGGCGCACGTTGACGAATAGCGACGGAATCGATTTGATAATCTTGCATAAGCTTAGCAAAATCAAACTGGAATTTGCGCATTACTTCTGTGTCATTGCCATTACCTAAGGTAAAGCGAGTTTGGCGAATATCGCGTATATCAAATACGTCTTTATCTTTTGTTAAAATACACAGTAGTACGTCACTACCGGTAATTTCTACACCGCATGTTCTCATTGTCATTCTCTAAATAACTAGTTTGTTACATTATACCCAAGTCAACTCAAGATGCGAGTGCAGTTGGTATTAAAAGCGATTTCAATGGCAACGCCGCCATGATCGCTGATGCAAATATCCTCCTCTGTATGGGCAGGGTTTAAATGCTTGTCGAAGCTTAAATAGCGCATAGAGTGTATACGTGATAACACACACTTAGTATTAAAGTGGCCGGAGACTAAAATATAATCCAGAACATTGCCACGGCCTTGATAATAATGGGTGGCAGGTTTGATTTTACCTTCAATCGCTTCGGTGCTTAATGCAAATGCGTCAGTCAGTCCAACTATGGGTTGTTCAAGCTCTAGACATGGTTCGCATCGAGTCGGGTGAAAACCTTGCGTCATAAACGATAACGCTGGGCTTTGGATATTGTCGTTAAAGTCGCCCATCACTAAGGTGGCACAGTTGTTCTCACGCTGCGTTTTAAGTGCGTCGTAGTAAACAATTGATGCTTCCAGTGACCGTGATATATGTGATTGCATCATGCCAACCGTTTGCTGCAGTAAATTAAGTAGTGGATCGTCTTGATTGTGAATGTTTAGCATATGCGCCATGGAATGCACTCGTTGTGATTTAAAGTGCACCACATAACAGGCTAGCTCGCCAAAGCCGGGTATATCAAAATGACATTTAATTGGCGTACGGTTAAATTTAAACTCATTTTGATTATTTAAATATTCCAGTAGCTCAGGGCAAGGAGTTAGTTGCTGGCATTGCTGAAAAGGAATTTTTGCGGCAATCGCGACGACGGGATTAAATAATACTTGCGGGTAGAGATTGTCACTGCGGGGGCAGGCGACGGTAGCAAAATAGTTATAGCCTTGCTCTTTACACAGTATTTCGAGTTGTTGTGGGCTAAATACTTCTTGAAATGCAACCACCGTGGCTTGGCTTTGTTGCAAGAAGTCAGCAATAAATTGCTGTTTTTGCCGCCATTGTGTTGCATTGTAACGTTCGTGTAATTGATAAAAGGAATAAGGGGGCGCTGCATAATTAAGTAAATTTAAGGTGGCAAAACGAATACTTTTAAGTGTGGTCATTCGATGATCCAACAGCTGAAATTGCATTAAGTATGAAATGCCGCGGTTATTTGTCAATTTGTCTGGCTAAATACTTGTATTTAACCGCCTCAAACGCGACAATAACTGCTTGCGTTTGGTAAGACTCAACAAATGCATTAACCAATATGGTTAAAATTAACAATGCTTATTCGTAAAAGCGTTGTCGAGTTACTCATTTTACTTTAAATAAATACATGTGATGCATTGTAGGCGTCACCACTGTAGTAAGGATTTATAATGCCAGTTATTACCCTTCCTGACGGCAGTCAGCGTAGTTTTGAAAACCCAGTTAGCACCCTTGATGTAGCCAATGATATCGGCCCAGGCCTTGCTAAAGCGACCATTGCAGGTCGTGTAAATGGCGTGCGTGTGGATGCATGTGATTTAATTTCTGAAGATTCACGCTTAGAGATTATCACGGTAAAAGATGATGATGGTTTAGAGATCATTCGTCACTCATGCGCTCACTTAATAGGTCATGCTGTTAAGCAGCTGTTCCCTGAAGCAAAAATGGCAATTGGTCCTACTATCGATAATGGTTTTTACTATGATATCGATATGGAACATTCGCTTAGTCAAGAAGACTTAGACGCCATTGAAAAGCGCATGTTACAACTTGCAAAAACAAACTACGACGTTGTTAAACAAACCGTCAGCTGGCAAGAAGCGCGCGATGCATTTGCAGCGCGTGGCGAAACATACAAAATCGAAATTTTAGACGAAAATATCGCTAAAGATGATCGTCCAGGCCTATATCATCACGAAGAGTATGTTGATATGTGTCGTGGTCCGCACGTACCAAATATGAAGTTCTGCCAACACTTTAAAATAATGAAAGTAGCAGGTGCTTACTGGCGTGGTGACTCAGAAAACAAAATGTTGCAACGTATTTATGGCACCGCTTGGGGTGACAAGAAGCAACTAAAAGCATATTTAAAGCGTTTAGAAGAAGCTGAAAAACGTGACCACCGTCGTATTGGTAAAGCCCTTGATTTATGGCATTGGCAAGAAGAAGCACCGGGCATGGTGTTTTGGCATAACGATGGGTGGAGCATTTACCGTGAACTAGAAGACTTTGTGCGCGAAAAACTACGCGAATACCAGTACGAAGAAGTAAAAGGTCCAATGATGATGGACCGCTCGTTATGGGAAAAGTCAGGCCACTGGGATAAATATTCAGATGCAATGTTTACCACTGAATCTGAAAAACGTGAGTACGCTATTAAGCCGATGAACTGTCCAGGTCACGTACAAATCTTTAATCAAGGTTTAAAATCGTACCGTGATTTACCACTGCGTATGGCTGAGTTTGGTTGTTGTCACCGTAATGAGCCATCAGGTGCGTTGCACGGCTTAATGCGTGTTCGTGGTTTTACTCAAGATGATGCGCATGTTTTCTGTACCGAAGACCAAGTGATGGATGAAGTATCATCATGTATCAAAATGGTTTACGACACGTACGAAACGTTTGGCTTTGAAAAAATAGTTGTAAAGCTTTCTACTCGCCCTGAAAAACGTATCGGCGAAGACGAAATTTGGGATAAAGCAGAGCAAGCATTGGCAGATGCGCTTAAAGCAAATAACATTGAATTTGATTATTTACCGGGTGAAGGCGCCTTCTACGGTCCGAAAATTGAATTTACTTTGTACGATTGCTTAGACAGAGCGTGGCAATGTGGTACAGTGCAACTCGATTTTGCTTTACCGGGTCGTTTAGGTGCAACGTATGTTGCTGAAAACAACGAGCGTCGTACACCGGTTATGATCCACCGCGCTATTCTTGGTTCTATCGAGCGTTTTATCGGTATATTGACTGAAGAGTATGCAGGTTTATTCCCAACGTGGCTTGCGCCTAAGCAAGTAGTGATCATGAATATCACTGATAAACAGGCGGATTATGTGCAAGAAATTGTACAAAAATTAAATAAACTTGGAATTAGAGCCGCTGCTGACTTGAGAAATGAGAAGATTGGCTTTAAAATCCGTGAACATACATTAAAACGTATTCCTTATTTACTTGTTGTTGGCGATAAAGAAGTTGAACAACAAGAAGTGGCAGTACGGACTCGCACAGGTGAAGACTTGGGCAAATTTAATGTTGATGACTTCGTCGCTAAAATTTGTGAAGAAATTAAACATCGACAATAAAAATCCAGCGTGTAGGGCATTAACACAACAGCTAACTACACGCTTAATATTTGATATTCTTGGAGGAACGTACCATTAGAGGCGGCAAGAAAGGGCAACAAACAGCTCAAAAAAATCGTATCAACGATGAAATTACAGCTAAAGAAGTTCGTTTAATCGACATCGACGGCGAACAAGCTGGCATTCAAACATTAAGAGATGCGCAAGCTATGGCTGATGAAGCAGGTGTTGATCTAGTAGAGATCAGCCCAAATGCTGAGCCGCCTGTGTGTAAGGTCATGGACTACGGTAAGTTCATCTTTGAAAAAAGCAAAGAACTAAAAGAGCAGAAGAAGAAACAAAAGCAAATCCAGATAAAAGAAATCAAATTCCGTCCTGGTACGGATGAAGGTGATTATCAGGTCAAGCTGCGTAGCTTACGTAAGTTCTTAGAAGCGGGTGATAAAGCTAAAATCACTATTCGTTTCCGTGGTCGTGAAATGGCGCACCAAGAAATTGGTATAGAATTATTAAACCGTGTTAAAGCTGATTTAGAAGATCTTGCGCAAGTAGAGTCTTTCCCAAATCGTGTTGAAGGTCGTCAAATGGTTATGATGATGGCTCCTGTTGCTAAAAAGCAATAAACAAGCTAGAATACGCACCGAATTTAGCTCAGGTCTGCAAGTAATATGCGAATATTCACCTGAGTTAACCGGTTTTAAAGTAAAACTGCAGCATTTATGTTGAGTTTTCACCGGAATATGGCAGTAAGTTAGGCCTAAAAGTGGAGCTGTAGCAATATATCTCACGCCTGCTTACTAATTTTAAAGCAATACATTTGGAGTTATTGCAATGGCTTATAAGCTAAAAAGTCACAGAGGCGCAGCTAAGCGTTTCAAGAAAACTGCTTCTGGCGGTTTCAAGCGTAAACAAGCGCATCTTCGTCACATTCTGACTAAGAAAACTTCTAAGCGTAAGTTACACCTACGTCCTAAGATGATGGTTCATAAAAATGACCATGGTCTAGTTTCACGTATGTTACCATTCGCTTAATAGGGGTTTTTAGAAATGGCAAGAGTTAAACGCGGCGTTGTCGCACGTGCACGTCACAAAAAAGTTTTAAAACAAGCAAAAGGTTACTACGGAGCACGTTCACGTGTTTACCGCGTAGCTTTCCAGGCTGTTACTAAAGCGGGTCAATACGCTTACCGTGACCGTCGTGCTAAGAAACGTACTTTCCGTCAATTATGGATTGCACGTATCAATGCTGCTTCACGTCAAAATGGTCTGTCTTACAGCCGTTTTATCAATGGTCTTAAAAAGACTTCTGTAGAAATCGATCGTAAGATCCTTGCAGATATCGCTGTTTATGACCAAGTTGCATTCGCAGCGCTTGTTGCAAAAGCAAAAGAAGGCCTAGCGGCAGCTTAAGCTTTAAAATAAGTAATGAAAAGGAGCCCATGGCTCCTTTTTTTGTGGCTAAAATAAACTGTGTACTCATTTCTAACTAAAATCTTTGCGGTAAGCCTCGTGAAAAGCGAGATAGTCGGTAGTGATCCCACCCCAATTAACGCTATATAATAATTACAAATAAATGAGGTAATTAACTATTTTGAATTGGCAATCCTTAGTTGATAACCGCCAACGGTTTTTTTGGGTCTTACAGATCGCCGGTTGGATAGGTTATGCACTTGTTAACTACATTGGCTCTAAAGTATTTGAAATGCGCGATATCTATGTATTTGTGATCGTGCTCAATGCTTACGCCGGATGTTTAATGACTGTGCCATTACGGTATATGTATCGTAAGGTCTGGAATGCAGCCCCTTGGATTTTAATGCTGGTGGTGTTCACTGCGTCTTATGTTACCGGTACTTTATGGGCGGTGATCCAAAAATTTAATTTATGGGAAATTTACCGCCATGGCTATCGCCCTACAGAGTGGTTTTACTATTTTCAGCAAGGTTTAGATTCGGTTTATATTATCCTTTGTTGGAGTGGTTTGTATTTTGGTATTAAATATTATCAGCTCTTGCAAAGTGAGCGACAAAAGGCCCTTAAAGCAACGACCATGGCCCATGAAGCGCAATTAAAGATGCTTCGTTATCAGTTAAATCCACACTTTTTATTTAATACTTTGAATGCCATATCGACGTTGATTTTGGTAAAAGAAAATAAAGATGCTAATTTAATGGTGTCAAAGTTAAGTGATTTCTTACGCTATACACTCAATACTGATCCAATAAAAAAAGTACCACTTGAACAAGAGTTACATGCACTGATGCTCTATCTTGAAATAGAGCGAGTGCGCTTTGATGAACGACTTCAAGTGAATGTACAAGTCAGCGATGAAGCAAAAAATGCATTAGTGCCAAGCTTGATTTTGCAACCGATCATTGAAAACGCGATTAAATATGCGATAGCTCATCTCACAGAGGGGGGAGTGATTGATATTAAAGCACAAGTTTTTGCTAATGAACTATTATTGGAAGTAGGCGATAATGGCCCTGGTACAGAATTACTTAATGGCCAATTGGTTAACTCACAAGGGGTTGGGGTGGCAAATACTAAAGACCGTTTAAAAACCTTATATGAGAATAACTATTCGTTTGTGTTGTCACATAATACGCCAAGTGGATTGAAGGTTAATCTGCGCGTTCCGTTTGAAAAGGCTGTGAAAAAATGAGCAAGATTAAGACCCTGATTGTTGATGATGAACCTTTAGCTCGTAGAGGTTTAGCAGTTAGATTAGAAGAATTTGATGATATTGAAGTCATGCAACTTTGTAGCTCTGGACAAGAAGCCATAGATGCATGCCAAGCAGGGAAAATAGATTTAGTTTTTTTAGATATTCAAATGCCTGGAATGAATGGATTTGAGGTAGCTAGAGCACTGAGTGAAAGTGTCAGAGCACTACCTGCGATTGTATTTGTTACAGCATTTGATCAGTTCGCAGTCAAAGCGTTTGAAATTCATGCTTTAGATTATATTCTTAAACCAGTCGATGACAATAGACTTAAACAGGCGGTAGAGAAAGTGCATACCTACTTGAAGACGCAACAAGACAACGCCCATAAAAAGAAATTGGCAAGTTTTGTCGCTGGAATTACTGGCAATAATTGTGAAGAGATTTTGAAAAAACTCGCCACCGGCGATACATTAACAGATCGACGTTACCCAGAGTCTTTAGCTGTGAAAGAACAAGGAGAAATAATCCGTGTTCCTGTCGCAACAATTCAATGGGTTGACGCTGCTGGTGATTATATGTGTTTGCATTGCCAAGATGGGCAAACTCATATCCTTCGCAAAACAATGAAAGAGTTAGAGCAGGAGCTTGATCCACAATTATTTGTCCGCGTACATCGCAGTGCAATAGTCAATACAAAACAAATTAGTAAGCTAGTTACCCAGGTCAGTGGTGAGTATTTGTTAGTGTTAGACAATGGTCAAGAACTAAAGGTAAGCCGTAGTTATCGCGACAAAGTTAAAGCTGCGTTAGCAAGTTAATATTAGTTAGTACAAGTTGTATTAAAACGCTTTTTTATTAAATAAAAAACGCGAGCTCAGTGTGCTCGCGTTTTTTTAGTTTTAACTTCTAGCTGAAGTGGCTGATCAAGCAACTGTCACTATTTTCATGGTGTTGGTTGCGCCGATGGTTTCCATTGCATCACCGTGAGTAAGAATAACAGTGTCACCTGATTGTAAAGAGCCTGATGCAACTAATGTGTTAAGAGCATCTTTTACCATGTTATCTTTTTCACATTGTGTTGAGTCAAAAAATACGGGGTAAACACCACGATATAATGCTGTTTGACCAAGTGTACTTGCGTGACGAGACAATGAATAAATTGGTAACCCAGAGCTAATACGTGACATTAATTTAGCCGTGCTGCCTGATTCAGTTAACGTTACAATCGCTTTCACAGAATCTAGGTGGTTTGCCGCATACATGGCAGATAAAGCAATTGATTCAGCGTTTGACGAGAAACGGCTATCTAAACGATGCTTAGAAACATGCGTTTCTTTTTGTGATTCTGCACCTAAACAAACGCGTGCCATAGTTGCAACGGTTTCTTCAGGGTAATCACCAGCAGCTGTTTCAGCTGAAAGCATCACAGCATCAGTACCATCTAGTACAGCATTGGCAACATCCATAACCTCTGCACGCGTTGGCATCGGGTTATCAATCATTGATTCCATCATTTGCGTTGCGGTGATCACAGTACGATTAAGTGAACGAGCGCGACGAATAATAAGCTTTTGCTTACCCATTAATGCGGCATCGCCAATTTCTACACCTAAGTCACCTCGTGCAACCATTACAGCATCAGATGCTAATACGATATCATCAACAGCTTCAACGGTTTCTACTGCTTCAGCACGCTCAATTTTAGCTAGCAATTGTGCGTTTGAACCTGCAGCTTCGGCAAGTGAACGCACATATCGCATATCATCACCACTGCGCGGGAATGAAACTGCAATATAATCAACGCCAATTTCAGCGGCAGTAATTAAATCTTCTTTATCTTTTTCAGTAAACGCAGGTGCAGTTAAACCACCACCTAAGCGGTTGATCCCTTTGTTATTTGATAACACACCACCCACGGTTACTGTGGTATGAACTAAATGACCTTCAACATTTGCAACGGTCAATTGAATTAAGCCATCGTTTAATAGTAATAAATCACCTGGTGCGACGTCTTGTGGCAATTCTTTGTAATCAATACCAACTGCGTTAATATCGCCTTGGCCTTTTTCCATTTTTGCATCTAAGATAAATTTAGCGCCAACGGCCAGTGATACTTTGCCATCTTTAAAAGTAGATACACGAATTTTAGGGCCTTGTAAGTCAGCTAAAATAGCAATGTGCTTACCTAATTTTTTAGCAATATCACGCACAGCTTGAGCGCGATCTTTGTGATCTTGTGCAACACCGTGTGAAAAGTTCAAACGCACTACGTTTGCACCAGCACGGATTATTTTTTCTAAGTTATTATCTCGATCGGTTGCAGGTCCAAGGGTCGCGACTATTTTTGTGCGTCTAAGCATCAAATTCTCCTGTAGGCTTATTAAATTATAAGCAGGTTGACGGTTTTTCGTTATTTATATATGTCGTTTTACACGCATAATACGGTTTTTATTGGCAGCTAATACATCTATAAAAGCTGTGTAACTTATTATGCTGCCATTATTTTATACAAAATAAATATTACCACATTATGACACCGGTGTCAGATTCCGTCAATGATCGGGCTACATCCAAGCTAGGAAAATTTATCGCCCTCAGTGAATGGTTGTTTGCTATAATCGCGCAGAATGTATGTTCTTATGAACTGTGAATAAGTAATTTATTATCCGCAGTACAGGTTTCATAATATATACGCAGTGGTATCTGTCTCTAGGCTCGCATTTTTAAGTGGCTTGGGTATAATGCGCGCGGTATTATTTTCATTTACTAACCAATAGTTGTTACCGAGGAGGACACTAAATGCAAGTTGCATTAGTCGGGTTAGGCGTTATGGGTAAAAATCTTGCTCTGAACTTGATAGAACAGGGTATGACGCTAGTAGCTTATGATAAAAACCCAGATGCGGGCGAAGAGCTATTAAGCTGTGCTAAATTACAAGGCATGGCAGATCGTCTGCACATTGTGTCTGATTTAGCTGATATGGTAAAACGGTTAACGCCACCTCGCTCAATCTTGTTATTAGTACCAGCAGGTGAGTTAGTTGATAAAGTGTGTAACGAATTAGTTGAAGCGGGTGTTGATTGCGACGACATTATTGTCGATTGCGGAAATAGTAACTATAAAGATGGCATAACGCGTAAACTTAAATATCAAAATAAATTTGAATTTGCCACTATGGGGATTTCTGGCGGTGCAGAAGGTGCTCGTCATGGTCCTGCAATGATGGCAAGTGGTTCAGAAGGTGGCTGGGAGCGTGTCGAGCCATGGTTTGAAAAAGTGGCTGCCAGTTACAAAGGTGAGTCGTGTTTTGCCCGTGTAGGTCAATCTGCCAGTGGTCATTTTGTTAAAATGGTGCACAACGGCATCGAATACGCATTAATGCAATTAATTGCTGAAATGTATCAATTATTGCGTTTAGGCACCAACCGTACACCACATGAAGTTGCTGAAATTTTTAACCAATGGTCTGAAGGCTCACTAAATAGCTACTTACTATCTATTTCAAGCCATATCTTAACGTTAGAAACTGACGAAGCGGAAGCCCTTGTTGATTTAATTGACAATAAAGTAGGCGCCAAAGGCACTGGTTTATGGACTGCGCAAAATGCACTAGAACTAGGTATAGCAGTCCCTTCATTGGTAGCTGCAGTTCAAGCGCGTCATCTAACCAATACCGGCGATACACACGCTGCAAAAGAAATGACTTATGCTGCTAAAGCAACGTCACAAGTTGAGCTTGATTTAGACGAACTTAAAGATGCTTTCTTGTTTGCAAGCTTATTGGCATATCGCCAAGGCCTTGCGCTTATTAAAGGCGCATCGCGGGCGCATCAGTGGAAAGTAGACTTATCTAAAACGCTACAAACATGGCGTGCAGGCTGTATTATTCGTGCTGATTATTTAGATAACATTGCTGAGGGTGTTGAGTTTATTGATACCCTTGAAAAAGAGTCACTCGCACTGCGTAAAGTCACAGGTCAAGCTATGATGACCGGATTAGCATTTCCGGTATTAAGCTCAACGCAAACGTATTTCGCCACACTAACTACGCCAAGTAATGGTCATTTAGTACAGGCTCAGCGAGATTACTTTGGTGAGCATGGTATTAAAACCCACAGTGGTGAAGTATGCCATTTAACTGACTTAGTTGATATTGACGCAAAAGTTCGTTAATTAGACTAAACGGTTTAAATAAAAGGCACGCTAATTAGCGTGCCTTTTATTTTTAAACAATGTTTTTATTGTCAGCAATCCAGCTTAGCGACTCAACTCACCACGTAAGTTATCTTGCATTAGATGGCGAATGGTTTCAATTTCAAGCTTTTGGCTAAACAAGTAATGTAATTTAGTTAAGCATGCTTCCAGTGTCATATCATAGCCACTGATCACACCAATATTGAGTAATGCATTACCTGTTGCATAACCGCCCATATTGACATGACCTTTTAAGCATTGAGTTAGATTGATGATCACCATACCGCGTTTACTTGCGCTGGCTAGGATCTCTAAAAACTCTGGATCTTGTGGAGCATTGCCTACACCAAAGCTCAATAATACTAAGGCTTTGATATTATCGTTTACTAGACTTTTAACCACGGCATGACTGATCCCAGGATACAAGTACAACACCCCAATAGGCTGCGGTGTGATGTTGGTGACTTGTAGTTCATTTTCAACATACGGACTCAACTGCCCCTTGAGTAACTGAATGTTGATACCTGATAAAGCCAGTGGCTCGAGGTTTGGCGAGGCAAAAGCATCAAACCCGTCTGCGTGTGCTTTCGTTGCGCGATTACCACGAAATAGTTGATTATTAAAAAATAAGCTGACTTCTGCGATTGGGTAATTTGCCGCTAAATACATGGCATTGAGTAAATTGACTTGGCCATCAGAGCGTAGCTGTGAAAGGGGAATTTGTGAGCCAGTGACAATTATTGGCTTGGTCAAGTTCTCAAACATAAATGACAGTGCAGATGCGGTATAGGCCATGGTATCTGTACCATGGAGTACCACAAAACCATCATAGTCTTGGTACTTACTTTTAATGTCATCAGCAATTAATTGCCAATGGGCAGGGGACATGTCTGATGAATCAATTAACGGGCAATACTCGTGAATATCGAATAAAGGCATTTCATCACGATTAAATTCAGCATTGTTTACTACGGTTTGTGTTAAAAAGCCATCCGCAGGAATATAACCTCGGCTTGATTTTTTCATGCCAATTGTACCGCCCGTGTATGCGATATAAATACGTTTACGTTTCATAAAAAAGCCCAGTAAAAAAAACTGGGCTTAGTATAACCTGTGCAGATATAGAGTACAGTCGAGAACGACTGATTTACTGAATAACGTTACACACTAAACAACGTGCATAAATTCCTTGCGGATCATTGTAATCTTGTAAGCTTTCAACCTCAGAGGTTAACTGCTTCACTAAGCCATTGATTGACGCTTTATTTGATAATAGATTTTGTAAGCTACTTTGTGAGCCGATAAATGCCTTAACTGATGCATTACCAAATATATCTTGCATTAATTGCTCTTGCCCAGAAAGACTCTGCTTGATGGTTTTAACTTCATAAAAATCAAGTTTAGCAAGTTCAGCGGCAGCTTTTATTGCATCTTGCTTATTACCAAGCTTATCAATTAAGCCTAGCTCTTGTGCTTGGCTTGCAATCCATACACGGCCTTGGGCAATGTTATCGACTTGCTCTGGGGTCATATTCCGTGCTTGTGCAACGACCTCTAAAAAGCGTTGATAGGCATCTTCAACGCTTAATTGAATAACTTGCGCCATCTTTTCATCAAGCGGGCGAGCGATTGATAGGCCACCCATTTCAGTCGTTGCTACACCATCAGAATACACGCCGAGTTTAGCCATCGTGTTTTCAAAGGTCATAAAATTACCAAATACACCAATTGAGCCGGTAATTGTACTTGGTGCAGCCCAAATTTCATTAGCTGCTGATGCAATCCAATAACCGCCAGACGCTGCTACAGAACTCATAGAAGCAATCACAGGCTTGCCTGCTGCTTTAAGGGCCAGTACTTCAGCGCGAATAACTTCAGACGCAAACATGCTGCCACCGCCTGAATCAATACGTAGCACCACGGCTTTTACTTTTTCATCTAAGCGCGCTTTACGTAATAATGCCGCAGTAGAGTCACCCCCAATTTCACCCGCTTTACGTTCGCCGTCAGAAATAGTACCGCGAGCAACAACAACAGCGACTTTTTCAGTTACTGGGTTATCAAACTCAATAGGCGGTTTAATTAATGATAAATATTCATTAAATGAAACTTGATTAAAGGTTTTACCAGTTTCTTCAGTACCTACTAATGCAATCAATTCTTGGCGAACTTGCTGATTCGTTTTTAATGAATCTACCCATTGATGTTCAAGTGCGTACCGACCTGAATCACCATTCACAGCTTGCATTTTTGCAAGGAAGATATCCATAGTTTCATCAAAGTTTGTTTCATCAAATGGGCGTACTGCGGCTACATCTTGCTTGTATTCTTGCCATAAGGCACCTAGCCAAACTCTGTTAGCTTCTTTGGCTGCATCCGACATATCATTACGAATAAATGGTTCAACTGCAGATTTAAATGTGCCAACGCGGAAGATATGCTGTGTGATACCCAGCTTCTCTAATGCATCTTTAAAATACAGTGGGTACATAGCAAAACCTTGAATTTCAACACCACCGTAAGGGTGCATTGAGACTTCATTTGCATGAGCCGCAAGGTAATATTGCGCTTGAGAGTAATAATAGCCTGATGCAATTACTTTTTTACCTGTCGCTTTAAAACGATCAAGCGCCTGTGTGATTTGCTTTAATTTATTCAAATGCGCATTCGGCATTTTTTGTAAATCGAGCAAAATGACACTAATACGATCATCTTTAGTTGCTTGGTCAATTACTTCAACAATATCATCGAGTAAAATTTCTGCCGGCTCTTCGTTACCCATTGTGGCATCATTGATGGCTGCTTCAATTGGATCTACGTAGGTTTTTTCTTCTACGATTGGTCCATTGAGGTTGAGCCTGAGCACAGAAGTATCGGCAACTTTAATTTCATCGTCATCACTGGCTATTGAGACAATGAAAAGAATCACAATTAGTACAAATAAAAAATTGAGAACTAAACGACGAGAAAAGTTAATTCCTGCCCAGAGTCCTTTAAACAGCTTTGCAATCAAAATAAATCCTTAGTCTGGTACAACTTACATCTAACTCCATCTTAGCCTAGAATAAAAATTTATTTAACTGTTAAATCGTAACTAAGTATTTATGAATGTCGTTATTTACAACGTTAACGGTCAATACCATACATAATTTAGTGCTTTTGTTGCTTATTACTTGCCATTCAAGCAAAATTCGCTAATGTATAGAGGTTAGACCAGTTAACGGGGCAGAGGATGTTAGAACAACAACTACAATTAAAACACACACAATTACGCAATCGCTTAGTGATGGGGTCAATGCACACTGGGCTTGAAGAGGGGTGGCATAATAGAAAACGACTTCGTGCTTTTTATGAAGCACGCGCTAAAGGTGGTACCGCTATGCTTATCACGGGTGGTTATAGTCCTAATCTGCGTGGTAAGTTAACCCCTATTTCATCCTCATTTAACAGCTATTATGATGTAGTTAAGCATCGTGCCTACACTGACGTTGTACACCAACATGGCGGAAAGATTTGCTTACAATTATTACACGCTGGTCGTTACGCTTATCATCCATTTAATCAAGCCCCGAGTGCAATAAAAGCGCCTATTAACCCTTATACACCAAAGGCGATGTCTGCTGGTGCAATTAAAAAAACCATTAAAGATTTTGCTCAGTCAGCTTATTTAGCGCAAAAGGCAGGTTATGATGGCGTTGAAGTTATGGGCTCAGAAGGTTATCTGATCAATGAGTTTATGGCGCCGCATACCAATAAACGCACAGACGAATACGGGGGAAGTTTAGAAAACCGGATGCGTTTAGCGTTAGACATTGTTAAAGCAGTTCGGGCGAAAGTAGCGAAAGAGTTTTTAATCATCTTTCGTTTATCAGTGATGGATCTGATCCCAAATGGATCAACGCCGCAAGAAGTCACAATTCAAGCTAAAGCGTTAGAGCAGGCTGGTGTTGATATATTTAATACCGGTATTGGTTGGCATGAAGCGCGTGTGCCCACCATTGCCAGTATGGTACCCCCTGGTGCATTTAAAGAAGCATCAAAACGCTTAAAAGAAGTGGTGTCAGTGCCTGTCATTGCGGTAAATAGGATTAACACGCCTGCAATTGCCAATGAAATTTTAACAGCAGGGGATGCAGATTTAATTTCGATGGCACGCCCACTGCTTGCCGATCCTGAGTTTTTTAATAAATACCAATCACAACACAGTGAACAAATTAATATTTGTATCGGCTGTAACCAAGGATGCTTAGATCATGTATTCAAAGGCAAGCGAGCCACTTGTTTAGTAAATCCTCAAGCGGGCTTTGAATTAGATTACCCGCTTGAACACACGCAAAAAGCTAAAAACGTATTGGTCGTTGGTGCTGGCCCTGCGGGGTTATCTGCGAGCTGCTACTTGGCACAAAAAGGCCATACAGTCACACTGATTGATAAAAACACCGATATGGGCGGTCAATTTAATTTAGCAATGCGAATCCCAGGCAAAGAAGATTTTAATCACACCCTTCGGTATTTTATAAACGAACTTGAGCGCCTCAAGGTTACAGTAACGCTCAACACTGCATATACAGATAGTATGCTTGATCAATACGATGATGTTGTTTTTGCCACCGGCGTTCGTCCGCGAGAAGCAAACTTTACCTGCGCTGATGGCAAACGGGTTTTTTCTTATGATGAAGTGATCCGTGGTGAGGTTGAATTGGGGCAGTCGATTGCGATTTTAGGTGCCGGTGGCATTGGTTTTGATATGGTTGCTTTTTTAAGTGAGCATAAAAATCAAACTATCACTGAGTTTAAAACCCAGTGGGGTATTGAGTGCGAGCCAACACCGCATAAAGATAGTCGCCAGCTATTTATGCTCAAACGCAGTGCAGGGCGCTTTGGCAGTGACCTTGGCAAAACCACGGGTTGGATACATCGCCAAGTTGCAAAGCAACATGGTGTAAAACAAATTGCTGACTGTCAGTACCATCACTTTGATGCCCAAGGCTTGAAAATTACAGTAGCAGCAGAGCAGCAAGTTTTACCTGTTGACACAGTCATTGCGTGTATCGGCCAAGTGTCTAACAATGAGGTTATGTCCCAATTAATTGAGCATCCAAAAGTACATGTGATTGGTGGGGCTAAGTTAGCGTCAGCAATTGATGCAAAACGAGCTATTTATGAAGCGCTTCAAGTTGCGCGTAAAATTTAGTTGAAATAAACTTTCTGTCGTAGCGGTCTTTGTTTAATACATTTCAAAAGACTAGACTGCTACGATGAATACATTGATCACACTCTATAAAACGTCCCTACAAAAAATGGCCTTGTTTGATGGTCTGCCTGCCTTACTATTTAGATTGATACTCGCGCCTGTTATGATCATCGCGGGTTATAACAAGCTCAATATAAGTGGTGGAGACACGGGCTTTTTTGAATTTTTTCTAGCTTCTCCTGATGTTGTTAGTTGGTTTGGCAATGCTGATTGGGGCTT
Organism: Pseudoalteromonas sp. S1727; assembly: GCF_005886375.1. Classification (NCBI taxonomy): domain Bacteria; kingdom Pseudomonadati; phylum Pseudomonadota; class Gammaproteobacteria; order Alteromonadales; family Pseudoalteromonadaceae; genus Pseudoalteromonas; species Pseudoalteromonas sp. S1727. The sequence continues at coordinate 28,025 of NZ_PNDT01000016.1, read as the reverse complement.
AGGCTTACCTTTTCCTGACTTACTGGCTTTTTTAGCTGGTTGGAGCGAATTTCTAGGCGGTTGGCTGTTGTTGATTGGTTTATTTACACGCCTAGTGAGTATTCCACTGATGTTTACTATGGTCGTTGCTGCAACCTCTGTACATTGGCACAATGGTTGGTTTGCTATTGCGCCGACCGATCCCGATACCAGTGCTGCTCAAGTACTTGATTGGTTAGCTATTCCCGGTGCTAAAGAAAGCCTCGATAATTCTCGTGAGGTTAAAGATCGCATTGAAAAAATTCGCGATTTAGTTGAAGAGCATGGTTTCCCGGATTACCTATATGAAAAGGGCAAACCCTCCATATTAAATAATGGCATTGAATTTTCAGCCATCTATTTTGCTATGTTACTAAGCTTGTTTTTTACTGGTGGTGGACGCTTTGTGAGTGTGGATCACTGGTTACGAAGAAGGCTCGAATAATCGCGATATTTGTTTGTAAGTTTGCAGCACTCGCTGCAAACTTTCTAACTTTCTAACTTTCTAACTTTCTAACTTTCTAACTTTCTAACTTTCTAACTTTCTTAGCGTTCGCTAACAATGTTATGCTAGTTTCTTTTTAAAGTAGAGAATTGCTATGGACGCTATTGAGCTGTTATTAACTCGCCAATCTGATCCCAAATTAAGTTTCCCTGGACCCAATCAAGCACAATTAGACAACATTAAAAAGGCTGCATTAAAAGTTCCCGATCATGGTGGTTTGGCCCCTTGGCAATTTTTTATTGTAGAAGAAACAGGGCGCGATCGCTTGGGTGAGATTTATTATCAAAGTGCGATTGCAGAACAACAAGATGAAAAAACCATCAGTCGTGCTAAAGAGTTACCGCAGCGAGCACCCATGATCATCATTGCCGTGGCAAAGTATCAAGCGCACCCAAAAGTTCCTCGAATTGAACAAATACAAAGCGCAGGTTGTGCGGTGTTTGCAATGCAACAGGCAGCGTTTGCACAAGGGTTGGCTGGTATTTGGCGTACCGGCTACTTTGCGCAAAGTGCTGCAGTAAAGAATGCACTTGGCCTTGCTGAGCAAGATGAAATTGTCGGTTACCTTTATTTAGGCACTGCGGTTGTTGATTGCACTAAGCCTGCACGACATCACGTCGACGATTTTTTCAGTATATTATAAAGTGAACTTCTCAGCGCCATCATAGTCATACTGTATTAAGGTTGCTTTTGTTACCTTTGCTTCGTTATACGTTGGCTGTGAGAAGCGCTAGGATGCGAACAATAATTCTTCTACGGTTTGTTTTTTAATCTGTTGTTTTTTGTTAGTGTATGGAATGTCTTATAACAATAACGATAAAAAAGACGAGAACAATGGGAAATTTATTTTTACGTGAAAAAGAAAAATGGCTAACGTGGTCTCTATGGGGCTTTGTTGGCGCTGCTATCACTCTTTACACGGCTTTTAGCACACAGACTCCTCATTTAATTGCAATGTCATCAATAGGTATTGTTGTTATTTTAGCGTGGTGGATGCAGCGTACCAGACGATTTGATTTTGGCAGGGCATTTAAAGTGTGCTGCTATGTGTTAGTGCTTAGTATTCTACCTGCATTTATATTGGTTTTAGTACCAAGTGATGATCTCAATCGCTATGACTTAATTTTCCAAGGGCTAAGTTTTGTTACTTTTAGCTTACTTGTGTGTCTATTATGCTCGTGGATTGCGAAACGTCCAAAACAGTATTATTAACTTAGTTTTGCTGTTAGTAGCGTCATTATTACAATTAATTTCGGTTTTTTTATTTTAGGACTTTACAACAAGGCGAGTAACCACTATTATCCGCGCCGTACGGAGAGATGGCAGAGTGGTCGAATGCACCGGTCTTGAAAACCGGCATGGGTTTGTAGCCCATCTAGGGTTCAAATCCCTATCTCTCCACCATATTTAAAAAGCCGCCTTATGGGCGGCTTTTTGCTATCTGGAGTTTAGCATGTCAAAACAAAATCAATTAAATACAGCTCAAAGAATACTCAAACATGTATTGTTGTGGAGTGTATTTGGCTATTGTTACCACAGTGCAATTAATTTATTGGTTAAGATGGCTATCGATTCACAACCTGAGCAGGTATTAATGACTGCAATGGCGTATTGCTTAGGCTTTAATATTTTATCAGCCCATTTGATCACCAAATATGATAAGCATTGGCCAGAAGTAGCAGCAATTTATATTGGCCTTTTTGGCTTGTTAGTGGTCCCTGTAATACTCATAGGTCCGCAAGCATTACTGAGTCGTCCACTCCTTGCTGGTATTTTGATCAGTTTACCTATATTTACTTTTGCGGCGCGCTTCATTAAGCGAAAACTCCCTAAAAACTAATCTTAAAGAAGCCCAAAAGGGCTTTTTTTTATGATAGCATAGGCGCGTCTTTTAACTGATACCAAGGTTATTACGCTTGGTATAAACAAAACGTGAAACACATTATGTCAGATAATTTTACTACAGATGCTGAAAAAGCAAGTTACGGTATTGGCTTACAAATGGGTGAGCAACTTAAAGCAAACCCATTCGAAGGTTTAAACTTAAATTCAGTATTTGCAGGCATGAAAGATGCTTATACGGGTGGCGATTTCCAAGTTGAGATCCCTGAGATCCAAGCTGCTTTCGAAAAAATCAACACTGAAATTCAAGCTCGTCGTGAAGAAGAAGCTAAAGTACTCGCAGCTGAAGGTATTGCATTCTTAGAAGAAAATGCAAAGCGTGCTGAAATCACTGTAACTGAGTCAGGTCTTCAATACGAAGTACTTGCAACAGGTGAAGGCGAAAAGCCAACAGCAGAGTCTACAGTGCGTGTTGATTATCACGGTACACTTATCAACGGTACTGTTTTTGATAGCTCTTATGAGCGTGGTCAGCCTGCTGAATTCCCAGTTGGTGGCGTTATCAAAGGTTGGACTGAAGCATTACAAATGATGCCTGTTGGCACTAAATGGCGTATTTATGTTCCTCATGAGCTTGCTTATGGTGAACGTGGCGCAGGTGCAGCGATTGCACCTTTCTCAACGCTTGTATTTGATGTTGAGTTACACGCTATTCTTTAATAGCTTTTTTATGAGCGTTTTATGCTCATAATAAAAAAACCACTCTTAATTATTTAAGAGTGGTTTTTTTATAGTCAATTTTTGATTAACCCAGCCATTATAAACACTGAGTTAATCGTGTAATCGGTTAGAAGTAACCACGAACACCGAGTCTAAAGTTTCGCCCTGGTAATGGCGCTTGATCTTTAATAAAGGAGCTGTGTACAAAACCTAATTCATCAGTGATGTTATCAATATTGATATAAAACTGCGTGTCGACAGGGCCGACAGTTAATTGATAATTTGCTTGTGCATCAAATAAGGTATAACCATCAGTCGCTGTTTCATAAGCTGTAATGTCATTTTGTTCAAAGTAATGAGTGCCAGTTAAGCTAAATTGCCAATCACTTATATTATATTGTAATTCTGATCCTAGCTTATTCGCTGGAATTCGAGGTAAATAACCTTCATCATCGGCAAGTTTTGCTGTGGTTGAATCACCAAATACTTTGACCATTGCATTTGAATTTAATTGATAGTGAGCATCAAATTCAATACCGTATAATTTTGCATCTTTACTAACGAATTGATAAACAGCCATACCATCATCGTGGCCTGGCTCTGCAGCCTCAAGGCCGTGTTCTTCATCAAATACTAAGCCTGTGTTTTGCTGATAGTAAAAGTTTTTAATATCGTTATAGAAAAAATTAACGGTATAACCAAAATCACCGCTAAAGCGTCTAAAACCAAAATCAATATTGGTTGATGTTTCTTGTTTGATATTTTCCGGTTCAAAATGAATTTCACCGTCTTCTACCACATAGCCTAAACCTAGCTCATAAGTGCCAGTGGCAATATGTACACCATTAGAAAGCAGCTCTGCAGATAATGGGGCGCGCTCTGAATGTGATACGCTAAGAGACACGTTTTGGCCCGGTGTATATTGCCAAATAGCACCTGCTGAAGCACTTAGGTTAGTAAAACTTTTACTGTAGGCTGTTACTTCATTTTCGTGTTCATCCGTATGCTCATCTTCATGGTCATGCGCTGAAGCATCAACATTGCTATCAATGGTATAATCTTCTAAACGCGCACCCAGCTCAAGTGTCACATCGCCAAACTGTTGCTCTTCTAAGATAAACAGTGCATGGGTTGTGGTTTTACTCGCTGGTGTAAATGCTTCTTCACCATCAGCGTCGTAGTCAGATTCACTAAAGTGGTAGCCTGCCATACCATGCCAGTTACCTATTTTATGTTCGACATTAAACCGTGCTTCGGTGGTTTCATTACTAAAGATTGTACCAATTGTACCATCTTCAATTTCTGCATGGCGATAGTCAGTATAACCAAGGCGTAAATTAATGGTTTCAATCCAATTATTATGCAATGCATAACTCATAAGACCTTGCCAACGATCTTGTTCTACGCGTGCATAAACAGCTTCTTCTTCACCTTCTTCATGCTCGTGTTCATGTTCATGCTCATGTTCGTGACTATGCGCTGGAATGCCATAATCTGTTTCTATACGCCCATAAGAGAGACCTAACGTTAAATGCTCCCCCACATAGCTAGTACCAAAGTTAACCGTTTGACTGTCAATAAATGTATTTTCAACTGAGGTTGCTGTTTCATGCTCTTCTTCGTCATGCCCCTCATGATCTTCGTGTTCTTCTTCTGGTAAATTGAAGCGCGGAGTTTGGTAGTCATCACCAGTACGTTTGGTACCATCAAAATGGAAGTTAAAATTATTATGACCTGTTTCTAACTTAGCTGCATAAGTATTCGCGTTTGAAACAGTATCGTGGCTGTATTCTACTGCACCGGTTAATTGATCAATGTTATCAGTAGGAATTCGGTTATCAACCACATTAACAACACCGCCAATTGCACCTGAACCATACAATAACGTCGCAGGGCCTCGCAAAACTTCAATCTGTTCAGCAGCTAGGCTGTCGTTTGATGTTGCGTGATCAGGACCAATTCTTGATGCATCACTGCTGTCTAAACCATTTTGGGTGATTTTAACGCGAGGACCATCTAAGCCACGGATTATCGGGCTTGAAGAGACTGGGCCAAAATAACTCGCATTTACGCCAGGAATGCCTTTTAAGGTTTCACCTAAAGTTGGCTGTGCTTTATTGCGTAGTTCATCGCCGCTAAGTACACTCACCGGTGAAATCATCTCTAAACTATTTTTATGCAGGGCAGAAGCGTAAACCACAACTGTTTCAACTGAAGTTGGAACAAGGGTAATCTGTAATGCTGGACTTGTTTCATTGACTGCAATACGGGCATCAACATAATTGTCTTTACTAATATGCAATTGACTATTAGCGTCGATATTAATACTAAACTGGCCATTATTATCAGTTTTGATTGATTGAGCTTTACCGTGTATATGCACGTCGGCTTGGCTGATCGGTTGGTTTTTATCATCTAGAACTTGGCCTGATACAACCGCGGCATGAGCAGAAAAAGAACTTAGTGCAGTGATAATTGCTGTTGATACTAATGAATGTCGGATCATGGTTACTACATCGTGGCTATTATGTTGTGATATAATATAACACCATCATTTCAGCCAATCAATAATGTTATACCATAACTTTAAAATAAACACATTTTCATTAGTAAGGCTATACTCAAGTAGAAATAATCACTAGTTTGGTGAATGTTATGTCTGATAAAGCCCGGATCTTTAAAGCACGATTTAGCATTGCAGACTTGCGTCAGCAGCGAAATCATCAAGAGGTTTTTACCACCGCGTTAACAAGAAATGAAACGCTCGAGCATTTTGTTTTAAAGCTAGTAGGGTATTGCCTTTTGTCTTACGACAGTAATGCGGTGCTAAATAAACTCTCAGATAGACTGCAGCCAGATGTTGGTATACAAGCGTTGGATGATCATTATAAAACATGGTTAAGTGTGGCTCAGCCCAATCTTGATCAGCTTTTTAAAATAGCGAAACAAGTCGACGAATTATTAATTTTAACGACAAGCAATAGTCAGTGGTTAACTGAGTCTGAGTCACGCTTGAAGTTATTTGCAAATAGCCATATTATCGAAATTGATCAACAGTTTGTAGATGATATTCAAATGGACTTAACGCGTAGTTTAAATTGGGATGTTATTATCGATGAGAATAGCTTAATGATCAGTGATAAAGTGCATTGCTATGAAACAAAACAATTTGATTGGCACTAATAGCAATCGACTTAAATATTTTTCTCTACTAGCGGATTTATTTAAAGCTCAGAGTAATGTCACCATCGGGTTTGCAGCAGCACAGTAGCACTTCTCCGTCACGTACAAACGCAAGCGGCTCTTCATTGTAAATAACTTGTCCTTGGCTAAGTGTTGCGCGACAAGCACCGCAATAGCCTTCTCGGCATTGAAAAGGGATATCATATTGCTGTTGTTCAAGGCAGTCTAAAAGGGAATGGCAGCCAGTGCTAAATTCAACGCACTGGCTGTTATCTGCAAAGTAAACCTTTGCAGTTTTGTTGCTGCTCATTAGAGATCAAAGTCACCAAAGTCAGACGCATCAACTTGAGAATCAATTTGACCAACAAGATAAGAGCTGATCTCAGCTTCTTGTGGGGCAACTTGTACATTGTCAGACACGAGCCATGAGTTGATCCATGGAATAGGGTTGCTGCTGGTTTTGAATTGTGTTGGCAAGCCTACCGCACTCATACGTGCGTTGGTGATGTATTCAACGTATTGGCATAAAATGTCTTTGTTTAAGCCAATCATTGAACCATCTTTAAATAAGTATTCTGCCCATTCTTTTTCCTGCTCAGCCGCATCCACAAACATCTTGATTGCTTCATCACGACACTGCGCAGCAACGATAGCCATTTCAGGATCGTCTTTACCATCTTGCATTATGTTAAGAATATGCTGAGTACCTGATAGGTGAAGGGCTTCATCGCGAGCGATAAGCTTGATAATTTTTGCATTACCTTCCATCAATTCACGCTCTGCAAAGGCGAATGAGCAGGCAAAACTGACATAAAAGCGAATTGCTTCAAGAATGTTTACAGACATCATGGCAAGGTATAACAGCTTTTTAAGTTCAAATAAGCTGATATGAACAGTCTCACCATTGAGGGTATGTTTGCCTTCACCATATAAGTTGTAAATAGCTACTTTATTGATCAGCTCATCATAATACTTAGTTACGGCATCAGCACGTTCGCTGATCTTATCGTTACTGACGATGTCATCAAAAATAAGCTCAGGTGATTGCGTTACGTTACGAATGATATGGGTGTACGAGCGACTATGGATTGTTTCACTAAACGCCCATGTTTCAATCCAAGTTTCAAGCTCTGGGATTGATACGATAGGCAGTAGTGCCACATTGGGTGAACGCCCCTGTACACTATCAAGTAAAGTTTGGTATTTTAAGTTACTTAGGAATATATGTTTTTCGTGCTCTGGTAGGGCTTGAAAATCTAAGCGGTCTTTACTCACATCGACTTCTTCAGGACGCCAAAAGAACGACAGTTGTTTTTCAATTAACTTTTCGAAGATAGGGTACTTCTGTTGATCATAACGCGATACGTTAACGGTTTGGCCGAAAAACATCGGTTCTTGTAATTGGTTATTATGGTTTCGACTAAAAGTAGTATAAGACATAAGATCACTCAAAAAACGAACAGGGTAAAGCGGGCGTATAGCCCGCTTCCAATTTATAATTAGTATTGATTAAATTTTACACGCGCCGCCTGCACAATCATCATCTTCCAGCTCCGGTGTATCATCTTGTGCATCTGATGCGCCATCACGGGTGTTGTGATAGTAAAGGGTTTTAACGCCAAGTTTGTATGCACCTAATAAGTCTTGCAGCAATACCTTCATAGGTACTTTACCGCCTTCGAACTTACTTGGATCATAGTTAGTATTTGCAGAGATAGTTTGATCAACAAACTTTTGCATGATACCAACAAGTTCTATGTAACCTTTATTTGATGGGATATCCCACAATAGTTCATAGTTGTCTTTTAAACGCTCATATTCTGGAACAACCTGTTTTAAAATACCATCTTTACTGGCTTTAACACTGATATGGCCGCGAGGTGGCTCAATACCATTGGTTGCATTTGAAATTTGCGATGATGTTTCAGACGGCATTAACGCAGATAACGTTGAATTACGCATACCATGTTCTTTAATATTGGCACGTAACGTATCCCAATCTAAATGCAGTGGTTCATCACAAATTTTATCTAAATCACGCTTGTAAGTATCAGTCGGCATGATCCCTTGTGAATAAGTGGTTTCGTTAAACTTAGGGCAGGCACCACGTTCTTTCGCAAGCTCATTTGACGCTTTCATCAAATAATATTGAATCGCTTCGAACGTTTTATGCGTTAGTGCATTCGCACTGCCATCAGAATAACGCTTACCGTTTTTAGCAAGGTAATAGGCATAGTTGATCACACCTATTCCTAAAGTACGACGACCCATAGTGGCATTTCTTGCCGCAGGAACTGGGTAGTCTTGGAAATCAAGTAAGTTATCTAAGGCGCGTACGGCAAGCTCTGCTAATTCTTCAAGTTCATCAAGAGACTCAATCGCACCTAAGTTAAAGGCTGATAGCGTACACAGGGCGATTTCGCCTTCTTCATCATTTACATTGCTAAGCGGTTTAGTTGGTAAGGCAATTTCTAAACATAAGTTAGATTGACGAATTGGCGCAACTTTAGCGATAAATGGGCTGTGTGTATTACAGTGGTCAACATTTTGTAAATAAATACGTCCGGTGCTAGCACGCTCTTGAGCAAACATTGAGAATAACTCAATCGCTTTAATGCGTTTTTTACGTATTGACTCATCTTGCTCATACTGAACATAAAGACGGTCGAACTCATCTTGGTCTTCAAAAAAAGCGTCGTACAGGCCTGGAACGTCTGATGGGCTAAATAATGTAATGTAATCATCTTTGATCAAACGCGCGTACATTAGCTTATTGAACTGCACACCGTAATCTAAATGACGAACACGGTTATCATCAACCCCACGGTTATTTTTAAGCACTAATAAGTTTTCAACTTCTAAATGCCATAGTGGGTAGAAAAGGGTGGCTGCACCACCGCGTACACCACCTTGTGAACAGCTCTTAACTGCTGTTTGAAAGTGCTTATAAAAAGGAATACAACCTGTGTGATACGCTTCGCCATTACGAATAGGGCTGCCAAGTGCACGAATACGACCGGCATTAATACCAATCCCTGCGCGTTGTGATACGTATTTTACGATCGCTGAAGACGTGGCATTGATAGAATCTAGGCTGTCACCACACTCAATGAGGACACATGAACTAAATTGACGAGTAGGTGTACGTACCCCCGCCATAATTGGCGTAGGTAGTGAAATCTTAAACATTGATACCGCATCATAAAAACGCTTGATGTAATCTAAACGCGTTTCTTTAGGGTAATCAGAGAATAAACTTGCGGCAACCAGAATATATAAAAACTGTGCGCTTTCATAAATTTCGCCTGTTACGCGGTTTTGTACTAAATATTTGCCTTCAAGCTGCTTAACTGCAGCGTAGCTGAAGTTTAAATCGCGTGCATGATCTAGGTATTCATCGAGTTGATCAATTTCTTGCTCTGTGTAATCGGCAAGTAGATGAGCATCATAACGCTTATCTTCAACAAGTTTCACGATGTGATCGTATAAGCGTGGCGGCTCAAATTGACCATAGGCTTTTTTGCGTAAATGGAATACGGCTAAACGGGCGGCTAAGTATTGATAATCTGGAGACTCTTTTGAGATCTGATCAGCGGCTGCCTTAATAATCGTTTCATGGATGTCTTCAGTACGAATGCCATCATAAAACTGGATGTGTGATTTTAGCTCAACTTGTGAGACAGACACATTATTTAGACCTTCGGCGGCCCAAGCAATAACGCGATGGATTTTATCTAAATCAAGTGACTCTTTACGGCCGTCACGTTTGCTTACAGATAGCTGTTGGTTCATAGTTTTGCCTGTATTCCTTGGGATATAAAATTTTTTAGTGATACATTTTGCTTAGAATAAATATTTTATTGTCATAAGACTATTCTAGTGCGAATTTAATTGAATAACATTTAGCCACAACATCTGGTGTTCATCAAACTCTGGATCACAAGATAGTGTGGTATGCGATCATTTGCAAGGGGCATAAATGCCCCACATTGTGGATAACTTCGGGATAACACGTTTGTGTTAGTAGCCATTAACCTTTGACCATCTGATTAAAATGAAATTTATAAAAATCAACTCATGATCTATTAAATTTAACCATTTTAAAAATAAATTTAAGCTGCTTTTTTTATCGGCAAACAATGTGCAAAAAATAACACGGTCACAATATATAGTGGTTAATTTTTAGTAAACCACTATATATGGTTAAATGCATCAATGGGTGACTGCCAATTAAAATCAGCTTGCCAGCTCAGTGCTTCCTCTTCACTGGGTATATAGCCCCACAAAGCTGTGGCACTGTGCATGTTCGCTGCTTTAGCTGCAATAATGTCGCGTTCGGCATCACCAATATACAAGCAGCGGCTTGGATCTACATCTAATAGTTGCGCTGTATGCAGTAAAGGTAACGGTGAGGGTTTTGCCACATTTAAAGTGTCGCCACACACGATTGCCTGTGCATCATTTAGCTCAGTGATTGCGGCGACTAAAGGGGTAGTCAAAAATTCAGGCTTATTGGTCATGATCCCCCATTTGATCTGCTGTTGTTCAAGCGCAATCAATAACTGTGCAATACCTGTGAAACACTGACTATGGGTGGCAATATTATCAGCGTATGAATCAAGTAATTGCTGGCGTAAATCCATTTGTTTAGTTTGGTTATGCCAATGCTGCCCGAATCCCGCTTCGAGTAGAGCCATCGTGCCATTAGAAGCCGCAGGGCGATAGATATGTGAATCTACAGCTGGAAAGTTATGATCTATTAATACGTTATTCAGTGCGGCACCTAAATCATCTGCAGTGTCGAGCAGTGTACCGTCAAGATCAAAAATAAAAGCATCGTAATCAATTGCAGGTGCTGCTGTATTAAACCCAGCCATTACGCAAGTTTCTCAAAGTGGAGAATATAATTAACGCTAACATCGGTATTTAAACTGTATTGCTTTGATAGTGGGTTATAGCTTAGACCAGCACTCGCTCGTACTTTAAGTCCCGCTTGTTCTGCCCATGCAATAAGTTGTGCAGGTTTGATAAATTTTTTGTGATCGTGTGTGCCTTCTGGCACCATCTTCAATAACTTTTCTGCACCAATAATGGCATACAGATACGCTTTGGGGGTTTTATTAAGGGTAGAAAAAAATACATCGGCACCAGGTTTTGCTAAGGTGGCTACTGCTTGAATGATAGAAGCAGGATCAGGAACATGCTCTAACATTTCCATGCAAGTTATAGTATCAAAGCGAGCAGGGTGCTCAGTAGCGAACTGTTCAGCAGGTACTTTAATATAGTTAACTTTCACACCGGTTTCTAAACTATGTAGTTTAGCAACGGTTAATGGCTCTTGGCCCATATCGATGCCGGTAACGTGTGCGCCCATGCGAGCCATACTTTCACTGAGGATGCCACCCCCACAGCCTACATCCAGCGTTTCTTTATCAAATAAGCCATTGGCTTTATCAGCAATAAAGTCTAAGCGTAATGGGTTAATTTCATGAAGAGGTTTAAACTCTCCTTCGCGGTCCCACCATCGCTCAGCGATGGATTCAAACTTTGCAATTTCTGCACTATCTACATTCTGATGTTCGGTCATAAAAAACTTCCTCGTCAATCTGAGGCCATTATATAGGGGGAAATTAATAAATCGCAAAGATTTAGCGCCTGTAAATTTAAATTAATTGTGGTAGCATGACTTGGTAATAATAACTACATACCCGCAAGCGCCCATATATGGCACTTTGTGGGTATATACTGAAGGAATGTGATATCAAATGACTGATTTCGCCAATGAAATTCTGCCAGTCAATATTGAAGACGAGTTAAAAAACTCCTATTTAGACTACGCAATGAGCGTAATCGTAGGACGAGCACTGCCAGACGTACGTGATGGATTAAAACCTGTTCACCGCCGCGTTTTATTTGCTATGAACGAGCTTAATAATGATTGGAATAAGCCTTACAAAAAATCAGCCCGTGTGGTTGGTGACGTAATTGGTAAATACCATCCCCATGGCGATAGCGCAGTGTACGACACCATTGTACGTATGGCTCAGCCTTTCTCTTTACGTTATATGTTAGTTGACGGCCAAGGTAACTTTGGTTCTGTTGATGGTGATTCTGCAGCAGCAATGCGTTATACCGAAGTTCGTATGGCGAAAATGTCTCATGAGCTATTAGCAGATCTTGAAAAAGAGACGGTTGATTTTGTGCCTAACTATGATGGTACAGAGCAAATTCCTGACGTATTACCAACTAAAGTACCTAACTTATTGGTTAATGGTTCTTCGGGTATTGCCGTAGGTATGGCGACCAACATTCCTCCTCATAACTTAACTGAAGTTGTGAACGGGTGTTTAGCACTCATTCAAAACCCTGAATTGACCATTCACGAATTGATGGAATATATCCCGGGTCCAGATTTCCCAACTGCGGCGATTATTAACGGTAAAAAAGGCATCGAACAAGCCTATTTAACGGGTCGTGGTAAAGTGTACATGCGTGCCCGTGCTGAGATTGAAGTGGATGAGAAAAGTGGTCGCGAAACGATCATTGTTCACGAAATTCCTTATCAAGTTAATAAAGCCCGTTTAATAGAAAAAATTGCTGAGCTTGTTAAAGAGAAGAAGATCGAGGGAATTAGCGCATTACGTGATGAATCAGATAAAGACGGTATGCGTATCGTTATTGAGATCAAACGTGGTGACGTAGGCGAAGTAATCTTAAACAATCTTTATGCACAAACGCAGTTACAAACTGTGTTTGGTATGAATATGGTTGCGCTGATCAACAATCAACCTAAGTGTTTCAACTTAAAAGAAATGCTTGAAGAGTTTATTATTCATCGCCGCGAAGTTGTTACCCGCCGTACGGTATTTGATTTACGTAAAGCCCGTGATCGCGCGCACATGCTTGAAGGTTTAGCAATCGCCCTTGCTAACATCGACCCAATTATCGAGCTTATTCGTAACTCACCTACGCCAGCCGAAGCAAAAGTTGCCTTAGCATCACGTCCGTGGGAATTGGGTAATGTTAAAGCCATGCTTGAAAAAGCGGGCGAAGCCAATGTCGCACGTCCTGATTGGTTAGCTGATGACTTGGGTATTCGTGATGGTCAGTATTATATTTCTGAGCAACAAGCCCAAGCTATCCTAGATTTACGTCTACACAAGCTAACCGGCCTTGAGCATGAAAAGATTCTAAGCGAATACCAAACGTTATTAGATTTAATTGCTGAGCTTTTATATATTCTTGCTTCTCCTGAGCGTTTAATGGAAGTTATTCGCGATGAGCTTGTTGAAATTAAAGAGCAATACGGTGATGAGCGTCGTACAGAAATTAACGCCGCGGCTCACGATATTAGCCTTGAAGACTTGATCACAGAAGAAGATGTAGTCGTAACCTTATCACACGAAGGATATGTGAAGTATCAGCCATTGTCTGATTACGAAGCACAACGTCGTGGTGGTAAAGGTAAGTCAGCAACCAAGATGAAAGATGAAGATTTCATCGAGCGTCTACTGGTTGCGAACACTCACGATACTATTTTATGTTTCTCAACGGCAGGGCGCTTATACTGGCTTAAAGTGTATCAATTACCGCTTGCAAGCCGTGCTGCGCGTGGTAAGCCAATTGTTAACTTATTGCCACTTGAAGCAGATGAACGTATTACTGCAATCTTACCAGTACGTGAGTACGAAGAAGATAAATACATCTTTATGGCAACTGCATTCGGTACGGTTAAGAAAACGCCATTAACTGCATACAGTCGCCAGCGTGCAAGTGGTATTATCGCTGTTAATCTGAATGAAGGTGATAGCCTCATCGGTGTTGATATTACCGATGGTAGCAATGAAATCATGCTATTTACCGATGCAGGTAAAGTTGTACGCTTTAAAGAAGCAGAAGAGTCACCGGTATTAGATGAAAACGGTAACCCAGTACTTGACGAAAACGGTAACCCGGAAATTAAGTTCAAGGGTGTACGCCAGATGGGCCGTACAGCCACCGGTGTTCGTGGTATCAAGATGGCTGAAGGCCAACGTGTTGTCTCGTTAATTGTACCTAAGACTGATGGTGCTATCTTAACTGTGACTGAAAACGGTTACGGTAAACGTACGCTGCTTGAAGATTACCCATCGAAGAGTCGTGCGACTCAAGGTGTGGTATCAATCAAAGTATCAGAGCGTAACGGCGCCGTTGTTGGTGCAGTACAGGTTGATGAAAACGACGAAATCATGATTATCTCTAATCGTGGTACCCTTGTTCGAACACGTGTTAAAGAAGTTTCTACCGTTGGGCGTAATACTCAAGGTGTTATTTTGATAAGAACTATTGACGAAGAGCAAGTAGTTGGTTTACAACGTATCGAAGAAATTGAAATCGATGAGCTTGAAGCTATTGAAGGCGAAAGCGTCGAAGTAGTCGAAACGGTTAATGATGAAACTGGTGATAATCCACCGGCTGAATAAACTGACCAATAAAAAGCGGCTTCGGCCGCTTTTTTTATGGTTAAAAAACTTAAGTAATTACTGGAATGAGGAAAGGTAATGAATAAATATAATTTTTGTGCGGGTCCTGCTATGTTGCCTCCAGCTGTTATGGAGAAGGCACAAAAAGAATTTCGTGATTGGCAAGATTTAGGTGTCTCGGTGATGGAAATTAGTCACCGCAGTAAAGAGTTTTTGGCTCTTACAGAAAAATGTGAAGCAAGCCTTCGCCGACTCATGAATATTAGTGATGAATTTGAAGTGTTATTTATGCACGGTGGTGGCCGTGGTCAGTTTGCTGCAGTACCGCTAAATTTACATGTCGATAATAAAACCGCCGTGTATTGTGAGAACGGTGTTTGGTCTAAAGGGGCTGTTGACGAAGCAGTTAAATTTACCACTGTCACTGAGCTTGATGTACGTAATGACACTAGCGAGCAATTTTCTATCAAGCCAGTAAGCGAATGGCAGTTTCCTGCTGATCCGTCATACATCCATTATTGTCCAAATGAAACCATAGACGGCATAGAGGTATTTGATGTACCTAGTCACCCAACTGCACCGATCGTTGCAGATATGTCATCTACCATTTTGTCTCGTGAATTTGATGTTGACCAGTTTGATTTAATTTACGCTGGTGCGCAAAAAAATATTGGCCCATCAGGCCTTGCCATTGTGATCATTCGTAAAACTTTGCTTGAGCGTGAAGGGGTGGCAAAACCAGGTATATTCGATTATGCACTGGAAGTAAAACAAGGCAGCATGTATAACACGCCACCTACGTTTGCTTGGTACTTAGCGGCAGAAGTATTTGAATGGCTTGAGCAAAATGGCGGTGTAAAAGCCATGGAGCAGCAAAATATTGCTAAAGCTGAGTTACTTTATGGCTTTATAGACGAGTCGCCATTTTACAATAATAAAGTGGCAAAGCATTGTCGTTCACGTATGAACGTACCATTTTGGTTAAACGATGAAAGCTTAAATGCAGCGTTTTTAGCTCAAGCGAAAGAAGCAGGCTTATTGGCGCTTGAAGGCCACCGTATTGTTGGTGGTATGCGTGCAAGTATTTAC
The DNA here is from genome assembly GCF_005886375.1 of Pseudoalteromonas sp. S1727. NCBI lineage: Bacteria > Pseudomonadati > Pseudomonadota > Gammaproteobacteria > Alteromonadales > Pseudoalteromonadaceae > Pseudoalteromonas > Pseudoalteromonas sp. S1727. The sequence continues at coordinate 12,206 of NZ_PNDT01000016.1, read as the reverse complement.
AACGCCATGCCACTTGAAGGCGTACAAGCGTTAGTTGACTTTATGGCACAGTTTGCCAAGGAGAACAGCTAATGGAACAACTTCGTTTAGAGCCAATTAATAAAGTAAACGGCAGTGTAACGCTACCTGGTTCAAAGAGTCTTTCAAACCGTATCTTATTATTGGCTGCCTTAGCTAAAGGCACTACAGTTGTAGAAAACCTACTCGATAGCGATGACATTCGTCATATGCTAGGTGCACTTAAACAATTAGGTGTACAAGTCAGCCTAAATGACGATAAAACCGTAGCCACAGTACAGGGGGTAGGCGGGCAGTTTTTAACGCCATCTGAACCTTTGTTTTTAGGTAATGCGGGTACTGCATATCGTCCACTTACCGCGGTTCTTGCCGCTGTTAAAGGTGACTATGAGTTAATTGGCGAACCGCGTATGGAAGAGCGCCCAATTGGTCATTTAGTTGATGCCCTACAAGCGCTCGGTGGTGACGTTCGTTATTTAAAGAATAAAGATTATCCACCACTTAAAATTGTGGGCGGGCAAATAAACGGCGGCAACGTTGAAATTGATGGCAGTATCTCGAGTCAATTTTTAACAGCATTATTAATGGCAGCCCCGTTATTTAATGGCGATACCAATATCACCATTAAAGGCGCTTTAGTTTCAAAACCTTATATTGATATCACGCTAGATGTCATGGCGCGCTTTGGCATTTCGGTTACACACGATGACTATAAAACCTTTACCGTGAAAGGCGCGCAACAATACCAAGCTGTTGAGCGTATTATGGTTGAAGGGGATGCGTCATCGGCGTCTTATTTTGTTGCGGCAGCTGCAATAGCAGGTGGTGAAATTGAAATTAAAGGCGTTGGTGCAAAATCAGTGCAAGGCGATATCGGGTTTGCCAAAGTGATGGAGCAGGTGGGCGCTAAGATTGATTGGTATGACGAGCGTTTAGTTGTGCGCAAAGGCCAATTGAAAGGTGTTGATATCGATGCTAATGCAATTCCAGATGCGGCCATGACACTTGCAACAGTGGCGTTATTTGCTGATGGTCCAACCGCTATTCGCAATATTTATAATTGGCGCGTAAAAGAAACCGATCGCTTACATGCGATGGCTACAGAACTGCGTAAAGTGGGGGCTGAGGTTGTTGAAGGTGAAGATTTCATCGAAATTACCCCGCCTAAGCACTTTAATGACGTGGCAATTGATACCTATGATGATCACCGTATCGCTATGTGTTTTGCCATGGTTGCAGTCGGTGGTAAGCCTATTACCATTAACGATCCAAAGTGTACATATAAAACATTTCCGACGTTTTTCAATGTGCTAGCATCGGTCAGTCAATAAGCAACAGGCATTGAAATATAAAAAGTTACATACAAAAAGCGGATCTATTGAAATAAGTAACGTATAATGTCGCAGTTTAATTTTGGTGTGCATTGCAGGAGGTTTAAATGCAGGCGTTATTAATGCCCGTAATCACCGTTGATGGCCCAAGTGGTTCAGGTAAAGGAACTGTTTGTCGCTTGTTAGCCGATAAATTAGGGTGGGATGTACTGGATAGTGGCGCGATTTATCGCGTATTAGCACTAGCAGCACTTCATCACCAAATTGCACTCGACAACGAAGAGGCCTTAGTGCCTTTAGCTGCTAACTTAGATGTGCAGTTTTTAGTTGATAGTCACACTAATACTGGAAAGGTTATTCTTGAAGGCGAAGATGTATCAACCACAATTCGTAATGAAAATGTAGGAGCTGCAGCGTCAAAAGTTGCTGCTTTACCACGGGTCAGAGAAGCATTATTACGTCGTCAGCGTGCATTTCGAACAGAAAATGGTTTAATTGCTGATGGCCGTGATATGGGCACTGTGGTATTCCCAGATGCACCATTAAAAATTTATTTGACCGCCAGCGCGCAAGAGCGTGCGCGTAGGCGATTTGTTGAGTTGAATGAACGCGGTCTTGATGTTACACTAAGTGGTCTATTAGAAGATATTCAAGCTCGTGATGACCGCGATATGAATCGTGCCGTTGCGCCGCTTGTGCCAGCTGATGATGCCATTGAACTCGATACTAGTGAGCTCAATGCCCAGCAAGTGTTTGATAAAGTTATGACTTTAGTAGACGCTGCGATTATCAATGGTAAGCTTCCTAAGCGACGATAAACACATTTTTCGCACCAGCAGGATGCCAGTGCTATTTTAACAACCCCATGCAGCATGGTTGCTTATTGGTATTAATATATGAGACGTATATTCGTATGTCAGAAAATTTTGCGCAGTTATTTGAAGAAAGCTTAAAGGGTTTTGAAGCAGAGCAAGGCTCTATCGTTAAAGGTACAGTAATCTCAATCGAGAACAACATTGTACTTGTAGATGCTGGTCTTAAATCAGAAAGTGCTATCCCTGCAGAGCAGTTCAAAAATGCTGCTGGTGAGCTAGAAGTTGCTGTTGGCGACGAAGTAGATGTTGCACTAGATGCAATCGAAGACGGTTTCGGTGAAACTATCCTTTCTCGTGAGAAAGCGAAGCGTCACGAAGCGTGGATCCGTCTTGAGAAAGCATGTGAAGAGCAAGAGACTGTTACTGGTGTTATCAACGGTAAAGTTAAAGGCGGTTTCACAGTTGAAGTTGATTCAATCCGTGCTTTCCTACCTGGTTCACTTGTTGATGTTCGTCCAGTACGTGACACAACTCACCTTGAAGGCAAAGAGCTTGAGTTTAAAGTAATCAAGCTTGATCAAAAACGTAACAACGTTGTTGTTTCACGTCGTGCAGTTATCGAATCAGAGAACTCACAAGAGCGTGAAGAACTTCTTGCTAACCTTGTTGAAGGTCAAGAAGTTAAAGGTATCGTTAAGAACCTTACTGACTACGGTGCATTCGTTGATCTTGGTGGTGTTGATGGTCTACTACACATCACTGACATGGCGTGGAAGCGTGTTAAGCACCCTTCAGAAATCGTTAATGTTGGCGACGAAATCGCAGTTAAAGTTCTTAAATTCGACAAAGATAAAACTCGTGTATCTCTAGGCCTTAAACAGCTTGGCGAAGATCCATGGGCAGCTATCGCTGGTCGTTACCCAGAAGGTTCTAAACTTTCTGGCCGTGTAACTAACCTTACTGATTACGGTTGCTTCGTAGAAATCGAAGAAGGCGTTGAAGGTCTAGTACACGTTTCTGAAATGGATTGGACTAACAAGAACATCCACCCTTCAAAAGTTGTTTCACTAGGTGACACTGTTGAAGTTATGGTTCTTGAAATCGACGAAGAACGTCGTCGTATTTCTCTTGGTCTTAAGCAATGTATTGCTAATCCTTGGCAAGAATTTGCTCGTCTTCAAAACAAAGGCGACCAAGTTACTGGTAAGATCAAATCAATCACTGACTTCGGTATCTTTATCGGTCTTGACGGTGGTATTGACGGTCTTGTACACCTTTCAGACATTTCTTGGAATACACCTGGCGAAGACGCTGTACGTGAATTCAAGAAAGGCGACGAAATCACTGCTATCGTATTGCAAGTTGACCCAGAGCGTGAACGTATCTCTCTAGGTGTTAAGCAAATCGAAGCTGACCCATTCAATAACTACCTTGATGCAAACAAAAAAGGTGCTATTGTTAAAGGTAAAGTGACTGAAGTTGATGCGAAAGGCGCAACTGTTGAACTTATCGAAGGCGTTGAAGGTTACATCCGTGTAGCTGATATCGCTCAAGAGCGCGTTGAAGATGCAACTACTGTTGTTTCTGTAGGCGACGAGATTGAAGTGAAATATGTTGGTGTTGATCGTAAGAACCGCACTTTAAGCCTTTCAGTTAAAGCTCTTTTCGAAGCAGAAGAGAAAGAAGTACTAGAAAAGCTTAAGAAAGAAGAGCCAGTGTTCGAAAACGCAATGGCAGCTGCATTCGCAAATGCACAAAAAGACTAATTAATCAGTCTTAATTGGAAGGGCAGTGTTGCCCTTCCTTTATCTCTTTTTAAGGAAACGTTATGACTAAGTCAGAATTGATAGAACAATTAGCCGAGCAACATGCACATGTACCTGTGAAAGATGTTGAAAATGCTGTTAAAGAAATTCTTGAACAAATGGCCGGCTCATTATCAAGCTCAGATCGCATCGAGATCCGTGGCTTTGGTAGTTTCTCATTACACTTTCGTTCACCGCGCACTGGTCGTAACCCTAAGACGGGCGACACTGTTGAGCTTGAAGGTAAGCACGTACCACATTTTAAACCAGGCAAAGAATTACGAGATCGCGTAAACGCGAGTATTGCCTAGTTACTTAGTTGGAGTAGTTACTTGTTTAGGGTATTAAAAATTATCCTGGTAGCAATATGCTTAATTTTTGCATTTGTGCTTGGTTCGCAAAATCCGCAGTTAGTGCAAATCAATTATATTATTGCCAGCAATACTTTACCCCTCGCAATGATAATAAGTATCTGCTTTGCTTTAGGTGTCGCAATTGGTTGTTTTATTAGCTTTAAATTGTTTTCGCAATTGAAGTGGCAAAACTATCGTTTGAAAAAAAAGTTAGCGCCTGAAAAAGACAATAATAAGCTTGTTGCTAATAAAGACACCTAACTATGATTGAGCTTTTGTTTTTACTTTTACCTGTTGCGGCTGGTTATGGCTGGATCATGGGTAAAAACAGTGCTAAAAACCAAGCTCATCAACTTAATCGTCAGATCACCTCTGAATACAGTAAAGGCTTAAAGTTTTTACTTGATAGAGAAGAAGACCAAGGTCTTGAACATCTCATCAATTTGCTTGAAGTTGCAGCAGATTCTGTTGAGCATTATTCAACACTGGCTACAATGTTTCGCCGCCGCGGTGAATTAGATCGCGCAATAAAAATCCACGAATTACTACTTAAACACCCAAGCCTTAATGAGCAACAAGCTGCGACTAGTCGCCTTGAACTTGCTGAAGATTATATTATGGCTGGGCTACTTGATGGCGCAGAAGAACACCTTGTTTGGTTAGTTAAAGCAAATCACAGTGATGCGTTAGAGCCGATCCTTAATCTATATTCACAAACGCGTGAATGGGAAAAAGGTATCAATATGTTTGAAGCACACAGCGATTTATTTTCTAAACCGCAACACTTCAAGGCCATCGCTAACTTTTATTGTGAAGCGGCATTAATCGAAAATGATCCGCAAATAATGCGCAAAGCAATAAGCCTCAATCAAAAAGCGATTCGCCCATTATATGAACTTGGTAAGTCAGCGTTTGCAAAAGAAGATTATGTAAAAGCGATTTATTACTGGCGAGAGCTGATCTGCAATTTTACCTTCTTTGCGCCCTTGTTTATTGATGACTTAGCGCATAGTTACGAGCAATTAAACTTAACTCACCAATTTCATGAATTATTGCTGCAATTGCTTGATAAAGGCGGTGTACTAATAAAAATAAAACACTGTAAAGCATTACTCGAGCAAGGTCATACCGAGCAAGCAATCAAATTTTTAACTGATAGTTTAAAACGCCAGCCGACTATTCGCGGCTTTAGTTTTTTATTACAGCTATTAGCAAAACAAAATAATGATATTAAAGAAGTGTTAGATCAAATAGATAAATTGGTAACCTCTTATATTGCAACAAAGCCAGATTTTCAGTGCCAACACTGCGGTTTTACTAGCCACACCATTTATTGGGTTTGCCCGTCGTGTAAACATTGGGAAACCATAGTCCCAAGCCGTGGCTTAGACGGTTTTTAATTTTACTTATAATTTCAATTCGTTTTAGGAAAGTTATGTCTCTCGAACAATCTAAAAAAGTTCTTATCGCCCTTGATTATGATGATCAGCAAACAGCATTAAATTTTGTTAAACAACTTTCCCCTGATACTTGCCGTTTAAAAGTCGGAAAAGAAATGTTCACTTATTTTGGACCTACGTTTGTCAAACAGCTGATTGATTTAGGCTTTGACGTATTCTTAGATCTTAAATTTCATGACATTCCAAACACAGTAGCAAAAGCGGTTACTGCAGCGGCCAAAATGGGTGTTTGGATGGTTAATGTTCACGCCAGTGGCGGTGTCGAAATGATGACTAAAGCCAAACAAGCGCTTGAGCAATTTGGTGATAAAGCGCCACTGTTAATTGCGGTTACTGTTTTAACCAGCATGGATGCTGCAGAGCTTACTCGTTTAGGGGTTGATAAAACCCCAGAAGAGCAGGTTATTTATTTAGCAAAACTTGCAAAAGAATCAGGCCTTGACGGGGTAGTGTGCTCAGCACAAGAAGCGAAGAAATTAAAAGTGGAACTTGGCGCAGACTTTAAACTAGTGACCCCAGGTATTCGCCCTGCAGGCAGCGATGCAGGTGACCAAAAGCGCATCATGACACCAAAACAAGCTGTAGAAGATGGCAGCGACTATTTAGTTGTAGGCCGCCCAATCACCCAATCGGCTGACCCAGTTGCGGTTCTTAAAGAAATTAATGACTCGATAAAATAAACAAGCGTTATTTTAATTAGTACTATTACTAATACTAATACTAAGAACTAAGAACAAAGAGCAAAGTATTTACTTTGCTCTTTTTGTTTCTGGGTATACAAACTTAATAACTTGGCGATGAATAGGCTGGAATATGCCAATTGCAGATGGTCGGCAACGAGCCTGTAGAATAACTCGTTTTTAATTTATTTTTATTGGTGGTTTAACCATGCCAATACTAAGCGCTAAGTTTCCCTCATTTACTTCTCATTCCCTTCTCTTTGTGCAAAAAACTTAGTAATTTATTCACAAAGAGGTTAAGAGGCGCTGCGCTTAAGAGTAATACAGATTCTAGGTTCAAAAGTATTTGCGCGCCTGAGGACACTACTACCTAATAGCCAACGCTTTTCACCTAACAGTGGATTTAGATCACTGGATACGCTGAAGGGTAAGAATTTGCTACTGACGTAAACCTCGCACAAGGCAATGACAACTTGGCTTCACAAGGTTTAGCGTCATTGAGAGATATTTGGAGCAATATTCATTACGGGAGATAAACCGCCCATTGTACTTCCTGTTAATAAAAAAGTGCATGATCGGTGGTGTGGGGGCTGGAAGAGACTTCCAGGCTACCCGATTATGCTTTGGTTTCCGCTACGCTAAGCTCTTCAATAATATACTCCACAACCTCCGACAGGTATGAGAAAGGCTGCTCCCCATTAAAAACTTTTTCACAATCCTCTGAGTTTGCTTTAGTAACTAAAGTTTTGTCATTACTCTTTGGCACATACTTAAGAATTACTTTATCAGATTTTGATAAAACCCATAATTGATATACAAATTGAGAAGCATGTAACGCTCGCTGTAAAGATAAATCATCTGTAACATCACACAGTTTAGCAAATGCTTTATCAGTGGTTATTTCTAACTCAGTAACCTCAAATCCTTGCGACGCAGCACCAACACAAAATTGAAATGATTCATCATCTTCTTTTCTTTTGAATCCTTTACAGTGTGAAGATAATGAATCGGCATTATCTAGCACGAAGATTGTTTGTGATGTCCTAACTGCTGAGAACAATAAGAATACTGCTTGTGCGACAGCGAAAAGTTCTTCTCTAGTTAGAGTGATCTCATGTTGGTTTCTTGAGCCATATTTGCAAACAATATGATTATCATCAGTGTTGACAGAGAAGTGTTGTGCGATGTTTCGCCATTGATTCAGCGGAACCATCCAAGGTGGAAGCGTAAATATGTTATCGTCTTCTAGTTTGCTTGATAGTTGGTTTACTACTTTACCTAAACTCATTGATGCAACTTGCGAGTATGATACTTCAGCACCATTAAAAGATGAAACAAGATGGAAAAGTTCTTTAAGATATACTTGAAGGGTACCTTCAATTACAGCCCCTATATTTCGAAGTAGCTCATATGCATAATCGTCTAGCGGTAACTCAGACTTATGATATTCAAACTTAGCTGCACTCCAATAAAGTGATAATGCTTTGCCGATACTTTGCTCCCATTGAGCAACTATTTCAGCACACTTTGTTTCATCTTTTGCTAAGACGTTACGCCTCATATCAAGCGTTTTTTCGTAAACAGATTTCGACCAGTCATTCATTTTTACTTTTGTTACGTTGACCGATTCGACAGTTAACAGATCTAATCCATATCGCTTGAGCATGCTTTGATTCTCAAACTCACCGATTAGAGCTTCATTTATTGAACCTCTAATATCTTCTGTTGTATAACCAGCCTCATAAGCCTGCAACAGAGGGCTAAATGCTCTTACGCCTTCTAATAATCGACTATAACTCAATTAAAATCTCTTTCTCATAAAAACATAATAGTATATTGAACACCATTGTGGTGGTTTATAACACACCACAGCGGCGTATATTACATACCCTGATAATTTCACCAAAAATTACTTTTGTAAACAGTTAATTAAAATCGCTAAAATACAAGGGGTATTATTTTTCACCAAAACGGCGGTTAATAATGTTATTGGACAAAATTAGGCTTCTACTCAAAGAAGTAGGAATAAATTTAACTTTTTAGTGTCTGCTTCGCGCTCATTGCTGTCATTGGTGCTTATAAAACAAAAAAGAGCAAAGTTTTCACTTTACTCTTTTCTATATCAATATTAAATTGACCGCTGACCGCTTACTTAAGCCTAATAGACTTAGCTTCAATATCAATTAACCCTTGCTTAAACAAACCGCCAATGGCTTTTTTGTAATTTGCTTTGCTGGTAGAGAACACTTTTTTGATAAGTTCAGGATCGGATTTATCGCCAATGGCGAGCACGCCACCTTCTTGTTTTAACTTATCCATGATCTTTTCGCCAAGCTCGCTTACTTTAGCCATGCCTGGTTTTTCTAGGATAACGTCAATCTTACCGTCTTCACGTACTTTTTGAACATAACCTGTTAAACGTTGGCCTACAAACATGTTTTTAAATACCATGTTATAGAAGATCACCCCAAAGTGAGCTTCTTCAATAATAACCTTGTAACCAATGTCTGTTTTTCCTGCCACAATAAGTTGCACTTCTTGCAGTGGTGCATACTCAGGCTCTGTTTTATTCAGAAAACGATTAAAGTTATTAGATGCACAAATACGGCCGCTGGCATTATCTAAATATAAACGCACGAGGTAAGAATAACCTTCCTGCATTCTTGGTTTTTGTTCGTTGAATGGGGCAAGTACGTCTTTTTCAAGTCCCCAATCTAAGAAAGCACCAATGCTGTTTATTTCTTTAACACGAAGTAGGGCGTATTCACCCACTTGAGCTAGCGGCTTTTTCGTTGTCGCAGTGGCGAGATTAGCGTTATCCAAAAAGATAAACACGCTAACGCTGTCGCCCGCTTCAAGCTCATGTTTAATTTCATGACTTGGTAGAAAAACTTCGCCTAGCTCATGGCCGTCGAGGTACGCGCCTTCGTTACTTACTTCGTTTACAAATAAGGTTTGGGTAGTTCCGAGGTAACTCATTTTTATTCCTGTTCTGGCTTTTTACGGCGGCGCATCGGCGCATCACCATCAATGTTTAACGGCGCTTTTATTGGTGCTTGAGGCTGCTTTGGTTTCACTTTACGTTTAGTAACTGATTTAGCTTTAGGCTTGGCTTTGCGCGCAGTTGCTTTTACTGCGTCTGGTTTTGCTTCTCGCAACCCTTTAAATTTGCCTGTTAAACCTGCCACTGTATGAAATTCAAGCTCATCATTTAAAAAGGATTTAATCGCTTTATAGCTTGGCCAATCTTTAGGGCCTACTAAAGAAATAGCCGTTCCTTTAAAGCCTGCGCGACCAGTACGACCAATACGGTGAACGTATTCCTCGGCATGTTTTGGTAAATCAAAATTAATTACATGAGTGACGCTTAATAAATCAAGGCCACGAGATGCAACATCAGTGGTGATTAAAATTTTAAAGTTTTCGCGGCTAAAGGCATCCATGATATCAAGGCGCTTACTTTGCGTTAAATCACCGGCGAGCGCTTGTGCTTTTAAACCTTTGCTGAGCAATAATTCACTTAAACGTGTGGTATCAGCGCGTGTGGCCGTAAAAATAATACATTGACCAACATTATCCTGTTTTACAAAGTGTTCAAGCAAGGCTTCTTTATGATCTAAGTGATCTGCTAAATATAAGCTTTGCTTGATATCTGAATGCTGCTCGTTTGCTGCACTGAGCATAATTTGCTTTGGATTTTTTAATAAATTGCGAGAGAGCGCATCGACTTGTGCATGATCGAGTGTGGCTGAAAATAACAGAGTCTGGCGCAAGCGGTGATCGGCCAACTCATTAATCATTTTAAGTTGTTCGGTAAAACCTAAATCTAAAATACGGTCGGCTTCATCAAAAATTAACAGCTCCAACCCACTTAACTGCAACGAGCGCTGGGTTAAGTGATCGGCTAATCGCCCTGGTGTGGCAATAACAAAATGTGGGTCATTACGCAGTGCTTTAATTTGATCATTAAAGTTTTCACCGCCAAGAATTTTAACGGCTTTAATATTGGTACCGGCGATAAGCAACCTAAGTTGGGTAAAAACTTGGGTCGCGAGTTCTCGCGTTGGAGCAACAATTAATACACGTGGGTCACGTTTACTGAGGGCCTTTTGTTTCATCACTCGTTGAACAGCGGGTAATAAAAACGCTAACGTTTTACCTGAGCCCGTTTTAGACTGAGCGAAAATATCGTGGCCAGCAAGCGCTGTAGGCACAGCATGAGCTTGAATATCAGTGGGCTGAGTGATGCCTTGATGCGCAAGCTGTGTTTCAAGGCGAGTATCAATCCCAAGATCAGTAAAGTGCAAAGTGTGTTTCTCCAAATTGAGCAAGTCGTTGGCAATTTGCCAAAAATAATGCACCTATTATAGCGTAGTAGGGTGTTGCGCTAACAGTAAAAACCAATGAATCGCGGCTTTTTTTGCATTTAATTTGAAAAAGCGTAAAATACGCGCCCCAATGCGCCGGATTTACGATTCGGTTTTGAAAAAGCAAAATAGGAAAACCCATGACAGCCATTCATAAAGATAATGTCACCAGTGCGCACTTTGTTGTGTGTGCTTTGTATAAATTTGTCGCTTTACCTGAGTTTGAAGCACTGCGCCAACCACTGCTTGATGTAATGGAAGCCAATGAAGTACGTGGTACTTTGCTGATCGCCGCTGAAGGCATCAATGGCACTGTTGCAGCTAAACGTGAAGGCATTGACAACTTATTAGCGTGGCTTGATAAGCAACCAAACTTAGACAATATCGTCTCTAAAGAATCATACGATGATGAATGCCCGTTTTACCGCACTAAAGTAAAATTAAAAAAAGAAATCGTGACTATGGGTGTTGAAGGCGTTGACCCGTTAAAAGTGGTTGGCAGCTATGTAAAACCAAAAGATTGGAATGCGCTTATTTCTGATCCTGAGGTTATTTTAGTTGATACTCGTAACGATTATGAAATTGAAATCGGTACTTTTCAAAACGCGATAGATCCAAATACTAAAACGTTCCGCGAGTTTCCACAATGGGCGAAAGAAAACCTTGATCCAAGCAAGCATAAAAAAGTAGCCATGTTTTGTACTGGCGGGATCCGCTGTGAAAAATCAACAGCTTATATGAAAGAGCAAGGTTTTGAGGATGTATATCATCTTGAAGGCGGCATTTTAAAATACTTAGAAGAAGTGCCAAAAGAAGAAACCATGTGGGAAGGTGAGTGCTTTGTATTTGATAACCGCGTTGCGGTCGATCACGACTTACAAAAAGGCTCATATGATCAGTGCCATGCCTGTCGTATGCCAATCACTGAAGACGAAAAGTTAAAAGCTGAATACATGGAAGGCGTTTCGTGCCATCACTGTATTGATGATGTGACCGACGAGCAAAGAGCACGATTTGCTGAACGTCAAAAGCAAATTGAATTAGCGCAAGCTCGTGGTGAAGGCCATATTGGCAACGAAGCGCAAGCTGTTTTACAAAAACGTAAAGAAGCCAAAAAAGCACAAAAAGACGCACAGCGTAAAAAGTAATTTAGCGTTACCTGCATTAAATGTAAAAGCCTCAGCATTGTCTGGGGCTTTTTGTTTTTAGGCTCAGACGCCTTATACCAATCAACTTAAATAGTTAACCATTCTAGCGGGCTAAATAAAGCGCTAACTGCTTTATAAATTTTTCATGTACGACTGCATGGATGCAGGAGGTAGAGCAATGCAGGAGCAATTGCCGTGAACAACTACATGTCAAAATTTATGCCTTGTT
>NZ_PNDT01000159.1:0-519 GCF_005886375.1 Pseudoalteromonas sp. S1727 | reverse complement strand
GTGGCGTCGCCTGAATTACCCGCACGGTTTTCTACGCTTGCAACGGCGGTGATACCACCATCAACTAAGAAACGTGTATCGACGTTTTCTAGTAACCACGTTCCATTAACGACCGTGGTAGTGAGAGTGATTTCATTGCCTTCATCATCACTGAGCACAATGGTTACGATTTGACCGTTTTCAGCATCAGTGGTGCCGCTAATGCGAACAGTGGGTGCTTCTTCTGCATTGATAGTGTCATCTTGCACGGTATCAATATCAACGGTTATTTCCACTGCCGCGGTGTCTTTCGTTACTGTGTTGGTGGCAACAGCAGGGTTACCAAAGCTGTCGATACTGGTTGCAGTAAAGGTTAAGTCGCCATCTAATAAGCTGGATAAATCGCCATCTTCAATGATGAAGAAGCCATTTTGTACTATCGCACTAAAGATCAAACGATTACCCGCTTCATCACGGACAATAATTTCCACTGGTTGGCCGTCTTCAATGTCGTTGGCCACCCCACCAAAGGTCGCTGGG
>NZ_PNDT01000158.1:0-887 GCF_005886375.1 Pseudoalteromonas sp. S1727 | reverse complement strand
CTGCGGTGCTGGTCAATGGTACAGCCACTAATATTGAAGATGGTCAAACAGTGACCATCTTCATCACCGATGTAAATGGCGTTAATCAGCAATACACCACCACGATTACTAATGGCACGTGGAGCTTAGGTGAATTAGATTTATCAACCTTTGCTGAAGGCGAATTAAGTTTTAGCGTCAGTGGCACTGATGCAGCAGGCAATGCCGCGGCAGCAGACACGCAAACATTTAAAGACACCATTTCAGCCATTTCAATGCAGATACAAACCAATGGCGACGGCATTTTAAATAGCCTTGAGGTTAACCCAGCGACCTTTGGTGGGGTTGCCAATGACATTGAAGACGGCCAACCGGTTGAAATTATTGTCCGTGATGAAGCCGGTAACCGTTTAATTTTTAATACCACAGTGCAAAATGGTTTCTTTATTATTGAAGATGGGGATTTATCCAGCCTACTGGATGGCGACCTAACCTTCACTGCGACCAGTATCGACAGCTTTGGTAACCCTGCTGTTGCCACCAACACGGTAACAAAAGACACCGCTGCGGTTGAAATCACGGTTGAGATAGACACAGTCCAAGATGACACTATCAATGCAGAAGAAGCACCCACTGTGCGTATTAGTGGCACCACCGACGCTGAAAACGGCCAAGTCGTGACGGTGTTATTAACCGACACCGCCGGTAATTCAATCACCCTCACCACCACCGTAATCAACGGCAAGTGGATGCTTGAAAACGTCGATACACGTTTCTTAGTTGATGGTGGTATCACCGCCGTTGCAAGCGTAGAAAACCGTGCGGGTAATTCAGGCGACGCCACTGACACTGTACTAAAAGATGTGTTGGCTGAAATTACCCTGCAACTCTATGATGCTCCACCAGAC
>NZ_PNDT01000157.1:0-1217 GCF_005886375.1 Pseudoalteromonas sp. S1727 | reverse complement strand
ACACGTTTCTTAGTTGATGGTGGTATCACCGCCGTTGCAAGCGTAGAAAACCGTGCGGGTAATTCAGGCGACGCCACTGACACTGTACTAAAAGATGTGTTGGCTGAAATTACCCTGCAACTCAATGATGCTGACCAAGTCATTAACGAAAACGAGGTAACGACCAATAACTTCTCTGGTACCGTCACCGATGTGGAAGATGGTCAAACAATCACCCTGCTGTTCCTTGATAAAAATGGCAATAGCACCAGTGCAACGACAACCGTTGTCGCAGGTGCATGGACTGTTGAAAACGTTGATTTATCTGACTTAGTGGATGGGGTTATTACCGCCCAAGCGCGTGTGAGCGATCAACCTGAAAACCCTGCCAGCAGTACCATTACCTTCTTAAAAGACACCACGGCCGATATCACTGTCAGCGTGAACGATGTTGATCAATTGATCAACACTGCTGAGCAAACAAGTGTGGCACTATCAGGCTCTGTGACGGGCATTGAAAATGGTCAAACCGTGACTATCACCCTCAGTGATAATACAGGGCGAGAGCTGCAATTTACCACCACCGTTATTGATGGCAACTGGGCCCTGTCAAACATCGATTTGAGCAGCTTTGCTGAGGGTGAGTTTACCGTAACAGCCAGCGCGCAAGATAGCTATGGCAATCAAGCGGATGCCAGCACGAGCGCAACTAAAGACACCCAAGCTCTTGTTACTATTGATGTTGACAGCGGCAGTGATAACTTACTCAATGGGGCAGAAGTCGGCAGTGTCGATTTAGCAGGCGATGCACTTTATATCGAAAATGGCCAAACGGTAACGGTCACCATTACTGATAGCGATGGTAAAACCCAAATCCTCACCACCACAGTCATGAATGAACGCTGGGCAATTGACGGCGTTGATATGAGTGGTTTTGCTGAAGGGGCGCTTGATTTCACGGTCGCCACAACGGATATTGCAGGGAATACCGCCTCTAACACAGATCAAGTATTTAAAGACACCTTATCCACCATTTCAATGCAAGTACAGACGAATGGTGATGACATTCTCAATGAATTAGAAGTCAATCCAGCCACCTTTGGTGGGGTTGCAAATGATATTGAAACTGGTCAAGCCGTTGAAATCACGGTAACCGATAGCCAAGGCACGATACTGACCTTTAATACCGTGGTGCGTAATGGCTATTTTATTATTGAAGACGGTCAATAATCAACGCT
>NZ_PNDT01000156.1:0-273 GCF_005886375.1 Pseudoalteromonas sp. S1727 | reverse complement strand
TGGGGAGTGAAAACCCAGCTCAACATGAGCAACAAAAAGCAAGCGTGCTGAGTCTTAAATACACAGATCAACAGCTAATTTATGCTTTAGCAAAGCAGCCATTTAGCTCTCTTAATGAAGTGGTAGACGCCTTACGCGAATAAAAATCCCAACAAGGTGTTTATCTTGCTATTGATCAACAAGTTCCCAGTGGTGACTTGGTGAAGTTATTGGCGGCACTTGCTAAAGAAGCTCATAAAATTGCTAATATATTATATGAAGGTGAATAAGAAT
>NZ_PNDT01000155.1:0-273 GCF_005886375.1 Pseudoalteromonas sp. S1727 | reverse complement strand
CGAAGCTCGGGTCCTCGGACTTGTTTTTCAAAGCTAACGCATTAAGTAGACCGCCTGGGGAGTACGGCCGCAAGGTTAAAACTCAAATGAATTGACGGGGGCCCGCACAAGCGGTGGAGCATGTGGTTTAATTCGATGCAACGCGAAGAACCTTACCTACACTTGACATACAGAGAACTTACCAGAGATGGTTTGGTGCCTTCGGGAACTCTGATACAGGTGCTGCATGGCTGTCGTCAGCTCGTGTTGTGAGATGTTGGGTTAAGTCCCGCA
>NZ_PNDT01000154.1:0-2530 GCF_005886375.1 Pseudoalteromonas sp. S1727 | reverse complement strand
CGGCGGGCACCGTGGTCAGTATCAGGATAGACGATGCCAATGGCGACAGTTATGGGTTAAGCGCCACCGTTCAAGGGGATGGCTCATGGCAGGTTACAGCGCCAAGCTTACCTGATGGCGGATATACCGTGACAGCCAGCATCACGGATGCCGCGGGCAACACCGGCAGTGACACCGGCACCGGCCGTTTAGACACCCTTGATCCGCTGATCAGCATTAATAACCTTGGGGCAATCAATGATGACACCCCAACACTCAGTGGTACTTCATCAGAGCCACAAGGGACAGTGATCAGCCTCACCGTCACCGACAGCAGCGGCACCGTCACCTCACTCAGTGCCACGGTTGATAGTAATGGCGAGTGGGCGGTCACCGCGCCGGTGCTTGCTGATGATGATTATACCGTGGTTGCCAGCGTCAGCGATGCAGCAGGCAATAACAACAGTGCCACCGATAACTTCACACTCAACACCTTAGCCCCGAGTGTTACAATCAATGTCATTGGCGAAACCAACGACACCACACCGACCATAAATGGCACCAGCAGTGCACCTGATGGCAGTGTCGTCACTGTGGTGATAAATGACGGCATTAATCCCGCCGAGACCCTGCAAACCACAGTCTCAGGGAATACGTGGAGTGTTACCGCGAATACAGCGCTCGCCGAAGGCGACTTTAGCGTCACCGCCACCGTGGCAGATATCGCGGGTAATGAAGGCACGGCCACAGCGACAGGGATCATCGATACCACGATGCCGGATATAACGATCACTCCACCGGCAGACAGTAACGATACCACCCCGACCATCAGCGGCACAGCCAGTGCGCCACAAGGGAGCACCGTCACGCTGGTGTTTAATGATGCAGAAGGAAATTCACACACAGTCACCACACAAATGTCACCAAACGGCACCTGGTCAGTTCCAGCCATGGACGCATTAGCAGAAGGGACGTACACGGTGACAGCGAGTGTTTCAGATCAAGCAGGGAACCCCGCCAGTGCAAGTGTAACAGGAGTCATCGATTTAACTGCGCCAGTTATCAGCGTGAATGCGCTGGCAGACAGCAGTGATGTGACCCCGCTCATTAGTGGCCAAAGCAGTGGCGTGCCAGCGGGCACGCAAGTGAGCGTGACACTCATTGGCGCCAATGGGGCAGTCCAAAGCGCGACAGCGACAACGGATGCCGCAGGCAATTGGTCCGTGGAGGCCAGTAACGCGATAGCCGAAGGTGAGTACACAGTCAATGTGAGTGTCACCGACGCCGCAGGCAATATCGGCAGCGATAGCGCAACTGGCATGATAGACACGCAAGCGCCAACCGTCAGCATCGATGCACCGGCATTAACCAACGACAATACCCCAGTAGTGACCGGTACATCGGATTTAGCGAACAGTGATATCGCGATTACCTTCACCGATAGTAATGGCAGCCATACAGTGACAGTGCAAACCGATGGCAGTGGCAATTGGAGCGCTGAAGCTGCGCAACCATTGCTTGATGGCGCTTACACAGTCACCGCCAGTCTCAGCGATGCAGCTGGCAACACTGGTAGCGCTACTGACAATGGTGTGGTGGATACCATACCGCCAGCGCTTGCCTTTGTGCCCACCTTCTTGCTTGGGCAACTCGTGACCCTCACCGGCACTTCCGATTTACCAGCGGGTAGCACAATCACCATCACCGAAAACTTACTCGGCGGCGGTATTGGGGCAACCTACACCACAACCACCGATGCCAATGGTGATTGGAGTCTACTCGGTTTAACCATTCCATTACTGAGTGTGGCCTCCGTGACCGCCAGTGCCAGCGATGAAGCAGGCAATATACGCACGATTAACTCGCTTGATTTTGATGGTACACCGCCGACTTTAACCGTGAATGTGGATACACTTAGCAACGATAATACCCCAGAAGTCAGCGGCACAACGGATGCAGGGCAAGGCGCAGCGGTGACCGTGTTAGTCACCGATAAAGACGGTAATACGCAAACCGTCACCGCCATAGTGGATGCCAATGGTGAGTGGGCAATCAGCCCAACCACCCCATTACCCGATGGTGAATTTACGATTGATGTGAGTGTTAGCGACGGGGTCGGCAACGAAACCAGCGACTCAATTAGCGGCGTGATTGACACCGCCGCGCCGAGCCTCACTGTGCAAGGGGTCGGAGATGGTAAAGATGTCACCCCAGTATTCAGTGGCACAAGTAATGAAATCGGCGGCACAGTCACCTTAGTTGTCACGGATGCAAACGGGGTTGCACAAACCCTGACTGCAACAGTACAAAGCAATGGCCAATGGTCAGTTGAAGTTCCTAATGGCCTCAGTGAAGGCGACTATAGCGTGGATGCAAGCATCACTGATGCGGCAGGAAATGACACGCAACTTGCCTTAACCGGTAATATTGATACGTCAGTGCCGGGTGTGACTGTTAATGATAATGGCCTGGGCAATAACGCCACACCGACAATCACAGGCACCTCAACCGAGCCTGCGGGCACCGTGGTCAGTATCAGGATAGACGATGC
>NZ_PNDT01000153.1:0-10741 GCF_005886375.1 Pseudoalteromonas sp. S1727 | reverse complement strand
GTATAAATACTAAGACGTTATATTGCAGGATGAAATTGAAGCATCTATTTATCGGAACGATAATCCATATACTAGTTTTAATTGTATTTCTATTTTTGGGGTTGGGTGCTTCACTCGGGCTTGGGTTTAAGGATAACTTAACCTTATTTGAAGAAGTGTATAAGTTTATTGTCTATTACGGAGCAATGCTAATTACTAGCTACTTTCCGTTTACTGATAGCTTCGCAAAACTGCCAGGTGTAATTCAAGTAGGCTACTACATAATCAATAGCGTTTTACAAACAGCAGCAATACTTTATGTTTATAAAAAAGTGCGGCGTAACAATGCAATATAATCGGGTAGCCGGAGGTCTCTAACCTCCAGCCCCCACACCACCCATCATGCGCTTTTTATTAACAGGAAGTGCAATGGGCGGTTCATCTCCCGTAATGAATATTGATCCAAATATCTCTTAATGACGCTAAACCTTGTGACGCTAGATAGTCATTGCCTATCGCAATGTTAATTCCTTTTGTTTTTGAGCTTCGACAAGGGCCTTCGCCTACTTTTGGTACTGGTGATACCACATGTAATGGCGAATCGTTCGCTAACACCCAATTTCATTAAACTGCGTACTTTAGTGCGGGCTATTTCTTTGTAAAGAGCGCCATTGCCGGCAGTAGCACATTCTTATCCTACTGCGTATCCAGTGTGATCTAAATCCACCGTTAGCTGATAAGCGTTGGTTATTAGGTAGTAGTGTCCCCAGCCGCGCAAATACTTTTGGCTCTAGAATCTGTATTACTCTAAAGCGCAGCGTCTCTGAACCTCTTTGTGAATAAATCACTTAACGGGTTTTGCCAAAATTCAGAGTACATCGGAGAAATAAAAACACTCGATAATGCAGTGCATTGGTGCAGACTGACAGGGTATTTTATCGTTGGGTTTCGTTGCACTCTACCCAACCACGCGTGTTACATAAAGCGGCGCGAGGTAAACTCGAGTCTCCAAACCAACTCCCCTAGCCCCTAGATACCTAGCACCTTTTACTTTTAACCTTTAGCCTTGTAACTAACTCCTGTATCTTAATTTAAAGTGACTTATTACTTGTGCATGGGCTATACTGTACAAATTAACGTACATGAACATTTTGGAGTTGTTATGGATGCTATTAGTTATACTGCTGCTCGCGCTAATTTAGCGAGTACCATGGCGCAGGTGTGCGATGATCATGCGCCGATTATTATTACCCGCAAAAGTGAAAGCCCAGTGGTTATGATGTCGTTAGAAGACTATAACGCGATGCAAGAAACCACTTACCTACTTAGATCCCCGGCCAATGCCCGCAAGCTTTTGGAGTCGATTGCCGAACTTGAGCAAGGTGAAGGCACACAAAGAGAGCTAATTGAGTGAAATTAACCTTTTCTACTCATGCGTGGCAAGAGTACCTTTATTGGCAGGCCGATGATAAAAAAATACTGAAACGTATAAATTTGCTCATTAAAGATATTCAACGCAGCCCACATGAAGGACTTGGAAAACCTGAGCCACTTAAGCATGGTTTATCGGGATATTGGTCTCGACGGATAAATGATGAGCACAGAATAGTATACAAGTACCAAGACGATACGCTTTTAATCGCTCAACTGAGATACCACTACAGCACTTAAAAATTATAATCATTGCGCGAAGTAAACTGGAATCTCCAAACCAACTCCCCTAGCCCCTAGATACCTAGCACCTTTAACTTTTACCTTTAACTTTTATATTTTGCTCACAAAAAAAGCGCCATTAGGCGCTTTTTTAGGTTTGCTTAATTAACATTACTCTGTGGCGGCTTGCGCTTTAGGTAAGTTAAGCTCGGCATTTGCTTTTAAAGCGTCAATGAATACCATGTAGTTTTTGTTAACTTGGGCCATAGTAATATTTTGCTTAAGCTGCGCTTCAATTTCACCTTCAACAGTCGCGTTAGTCACTGATTTTAGGGCAACGATTGCAGCATCACCGTTATTTAACTCAACTTTGTCAACCACTGCAGTATCTGTTGGGTGAGCCATTTTAAAGGCATGTTGCACGATAGCTGGTGAAACAGTGTAAGCTTGACGAGTCAATGCAGCTTCTTGACGTAGCTCTAAGCTATGCTCAGTTGCTAAGTCAGTTAAGCTCTTACCTGCTTCAATCTCTGCGTATAGAGTTGTCGCTTTTTCTTTCGCAAGCTCTGATGCTTTTTGGCTAACTAAGCGTGCTTTAATTTGCTCAGATACATCTGCAAGTGGTTTTGTTGCAGCTGGTTTGTGCTCTTTAACACGCACTAACACCACATGCTCGTCACCCACTTCGATAACTTCTGAGTTCATTTTATCTTCAAGAACATCAACAGAGAAAATTGCAGTCATGACCGCGGGTGTATTTAACGGTGCAGGTAATGAATTACGGTCAACTAGTCCAGTCGTTTGTACTTCAACACCGGCCACTTCTGCAGCGTCAACAAGTGTATCTGAAATTTCAAATGCGATAGCACCCATTTCTGTTTGCTTTTCGTAAAATGCATTTACTTTCTCAGCACGCTCAAGTTCAGCACGTAGGTCAGCTTTTACTGCATCATATGCTTTAACTTGCTGGCTTTGAATATCAGTTAACTGAATGATGTGATAACCAAACTCAGATTGCACTACGTCTGAAAAATCACCTTTGCTTTGCAGTGCAAATGCTGCATCTTCAAACGCTGGATCCATCATATCGCGTTCGATCCAATCAAGATCACCGCCCATTTCAGCACTGACAATATCGTCAGATGATGATTCAGCTAATGTAGCAAAGTCAGTACCTTGTTGTAATTGTGCTAACAAGTCTTCGGCTTTCGCTTTTGCTGCATCGTCGTCTTCAGTGTTATCAATTAAGATATGTGATACGCGGCGCTTTTCAGGCTCAATGTATTGTGCACTGTTTTGATCGTAATATGCTTTTACGTCTTCTTCGCTTACATTGCTTTGTAAGTTTAAGTTTGCTGCATTTAAATCAATATAGCTTACCGATACTTGCTCTGGTGCTAAAAACTGTGACGAGTTCAAGTCATAGTAATCTGCAATTTCTTGCTCAGTTACTGCAATCCCTTCTTGTAGTGATTCTTTGCTAACCACAACGTAATCAATACTACGTGTTTGCTGCTGTAGCGCAATCGCACTAGCTAGCTCACTTTCTAAGGCAAAATCAGTTCCCGCAACGGCCGAAATTAATTGGCTGCGAGTCATTTCTTCACGTAAATATTCGCGAAATGCGTCTGGTTGGAAGTTCATTTGACGAATTACTTGTAAGTAACGATCGTTATTAAACTTGCCACCAATTTGGAAGTATGGCAGCTCTAAAATCGCTTTTTTAACACTCTCATCACTAACACGTAAACCGAGTTCTGCCGCTAGTTGTGTTTGCAATTCTTGTTGTACTAGACGGTCAATAACGCCTTGACGTATTTGTGCCATATAATTTGGATCAGCCGCAATTTGTGCAAAGTATTCGCCAAATTGTTGCTCTAAACGTGCACGTTCGTTTTGGAACGCACGGCTAAATTCAGTTTGGCTAATTTTAACTCCATTTACTTCAGCGACGGGCTGCTCTGTGGTTTGACCTAAGTAACCACCGATCCCTGCTAAGGCAAAAGATAAAATCACCGCGCCTAAAATAACTTTAGCTACCGGTCCTTGCGAACCTTCTCTGATTTTCTCAAGCATTTATTTACCTCTATTCTATTCGAGGCAGAAATCGCCTTGCTTATGTAAAAAAAGCGTATCTTACCAGATACGCTTTTTTACTTGAAGCAGTTGGCGAGAAAGATAGTTAATTAAGCTGTAAAAGCGATTAACTTCTTACACTGCCAAAACTAACTCACTAAAGAGTAGTGATTAGCTATTACATGCGTCTTTAAGCGCTTTACCCGCTTTAAAAGCTGGGATAGTCGCTGCAGCGATTTGAATTGTTTCGCCCGTTTGTGGGTTACGGCCAGAACGAGCAGCACGCTCGCGCACTGAGAAAGTGCCGAAACCTACTAATGCTACTGAATCGCCATCTTTAAGCGCGCCAGAAACAGCCTCGATGAATGAATCAAGTGCACGACCCGCAGCCGCTTTAGAAATGTCAGCGTCAGCTGCGATTTGATCGATTAATTGAGATTTATTCACAATATCATCCTCTTTCATTGTTATTATCAAGAGCGATTGTTTTTTAAACTAACATCACTGTTTTGAAAATTTTAGAGCAAACTTTTTCATGCTCATACGATTGTAATTTTTCTTAAACCTAGGCCACATAAGGCCTAGGCTTGAAAACCAGTGCTTAACTTATCATATCATCTAGATTTGAAAAGCCCTTTAATGCACTTTTTTTCGCTTTTTTACTGGTTTTTAGCTGTTTCGACTGAAAAACTCTCAACTGGGTGCACTAAAGCCAGTTTTAAAACCTCATCAATCCATGTAACTGGGTGAATATCAAGGCCTGCCAACACATTGTCAGGGATCTCTTTTAGGTCACGTTCGTTAATTTTTGGAATAATAACGGTTTTAATACCGCCACGGTGAGCGGCTAAGAGCTTTTCTTTTAAACCACCAATTGGTAACACTTCACCACGTAAAGTGATTTCACCCGTCATCGCCACATCAGCGCGCACAGGGTTACCGGTTAGACTTGATACTAACCCAGTAACCATCGCCGCACCGGCGCTTGGGCCATCTTTTGGAGTTGCCCCCTCAGGTACGTGTACGTGAATATCACGCTTTTCGTAAAAATCACTGTTGATCCTAAATGCATCAGCACGATTACGTACAACGGTCATCGCTGCTTGAATCGACTCTTGCATTACATCACCTAATGAGCCTGTGTAGCTTAGTTTGCCTTTGCCAGGTACTGCTGCACACTCAATTGTTAATAAATCACCGCCGACTTCAGTCCACGCTAAACCTGTTACTTGACCAATACGGTCGCCATCTTCAGCTTTACCGTAATCAAAACGCTGCACACCTAAAAACTCTTCTAGGTTTTGCTCATTGATAGTGACTACTTTCGTGTCTTTTTCGAGCAAAATGTTTTTTACAGCTTTGCGACATAACTTAGACACTTCTCGCTCTAAATTACGTACACCCGCTTCACGAGTGTAATAACGAATAATGCCAACAATAGCACTGTCTTCGATAACCACTTCACCCTCTTTTAAGCCATTACGCTTAACTTGTTTAGGGATCAAATGCTCTTTTGCAATATTTAGCTTTTCATCTTCGGTGTAACCCGATAAACGAATTACTTCCATCCGATCTAATAGTGGACCTGGAATATTAAAGCTATTTGAAGTCGCCACAAACATAACGTCAGATAAGTCATAATCAACTTCTAAGTAGTGATCAGCAAAATGACTATTTTGCTCAGGGTCGAGTACTTCTAGCAGTGCTGATGCCGGATCGCCACGCATATCCGAAGACATTTTGTCGATTTCATCTAATAAGAATAATGGGTTTTTAACGCCCACTTTACTCATGTTTTGAATAAGCTTACCCGGCATTGAACCGATATACGTACGACGGTGGCCACGAATTTCCGCTTCATCGCGCACGCCACCAAGTGCCATACGAATATACTTACGACCCGTTGAGCGCGCAATCGATTGCCCTAGTGAGGTTTTACCAACACCTGGAGGGCCAACTAGGCATAAAATAGGCCCTTTAAGCTTATTAGTACGTTGCTGAACCGCAAGATACTCAATAATACGCTCTTTAACTTTATCAAGACCATGATGATCGCTGTCTAAAATCTTTTGCGCTCCGGCTAAGTCTTTTTTCACTTTAGAGCGTTTTTTCCACGGTACATTAATTAGCGTATCAATATATGAACGCACAACCGTAGCTTCTGCCGACATTGGCGACATCATTTTTAGCTTGGCAAGTTCTGAATTGGCTTTTTCTTGTGCATCGCTGCTCATGCCCGATTCTTCAATGCGCTTTTTCAACGCTTCAAATTCATCAGGCACATCATCAAGTTCGCCTAGTTCTTTTTGAATGGCTTTCATTTGCTCATTGAGGTAATACTCGCGCTGCGACTTTTCCATTTGCTTTTTAACGCGGGTACGAATTTTTTTCTCAACTTGCAGTAAGTCAATTTCGCCTTCCATTAATGCCATTAAATACTCAAGGCGTTCTGTGACATTAGTGATCTCGAGCACTTTTTGTTTTTCAGGCACTTTCAATGGCATATGCGCAGCCATGGTATCCGCTAGGCGCGGCGCTTCATCAATGCCACTCACCGAGGTAAGTACCTCCGGCGGAATCTTTTTATTAAGCTTTACATAGCCTTCAAATTGATTAATGGCGCTGCGAATAAACACATCTTGTTCTTGCTCATCAATTTCTTCTGAGCCTATAAACTGCGCATTGGCAATAAAAAAGTCATCATTATCAATAAAGCTTTCTAGTTTTGCGCGTTGTGTACCCTCAACTAACACTTTAACAGTGCCATCAGGTAGTTTAAGTAGCTGTAGTACAGTGGCAATAGTACCAACACGATAAATATCGTCTTGCTCTGGCTCATCCACGGTTGCGTCTTTTTGCGCAACAAGGAAAATTTGTTTGTCTTTATCCATTGCCGCTTCAAGGCATTTAATAGATTTTTCACGGCCTACAAAAAGCGGGATCACCATGTGCGGATACACCACAACATCGCGCAGTGCCAGTACCGGGATTTCGACTCGATCTGTTCTCTCAAGCGTCATTATTTTTCTCTTCGCTCTTCATTTATTTTAAAGATTACTCAAGTATATGGGGATAACCTAGCTAAAGTTCAACAATTTAACCCAACAGAGTTAAATAAATTACAAAAAAAGGAGCACGAGGCTCCTTTTTGTAAATAAACTGGCTAAAGTTTATTCAGATGCCGCTTTATCTTGACCGGCACTTTGATAAATCAAAATAGGGTCAGACTCACCTTTGATCACGGTTTCGTCAATCACTACCTTACTCACATCTTCCATAGATGGCAGTTCATACATAGTATCAAGCAATACAGATTCAACGATTGAACGCAAACCACGTGCACCCGTTTTGCGTTCCATCGCTTTATGAGCGATAGCACGAAGCGCATCTTCACGGAATTCGAGCTCAACATCTTCCATACCGAATAATGCGCCATACTGTTTAGTCAGGGCATTTTTCGGCTCACTTAAAATTTGGATAAGTGCAGCTTCATCAAGCTCAGTAAGCGTTGCCACAACCGGTAAACGGCCAATGAACTCTGGAATTAAACCATATTTCACTAAATCTTCAGGCTCTACATCTTTAAACGTTTCACTTAAAGAGCGACTCGCCGCAGATTCTTTCACATCAACACCAAAACCAATGCCGGTGTTTTTATGACTACGCTGCTCAATCACTTTATCAAGACCTGAGAATGCACCACCACAGATAAATAAGATTTTTGAGGTATCAACCTGTAAAAACTCTTGCTGTGGATGTTTACGTCCGCCTTGTGGTGGCACTGATGCGACAGTCCCTTCTATCAATTTAAGCAGTGCTTGTTGCACGCCTTCACCTGATACATCTCGAGTGATTGATGGGTTGTCTGATTTACGTGAAATTTTGTCAATTTCATCAATGTAAACAATACCACGTTGCGCTTTTTCTACATCGTAATCGCATTTTTGCAATAACTTTTGAATGATGTTTTCAACATCTTCACCCACATAACCGGCTTCGGTTAATGTGGTTGCATCAGCCATAGTAAATGGCACATCAAGTAGGCGTGCTAATGTCTCTGCTAATAGTGTTTTACCACTACCAGTAGGACCAATTAGCAAGATATTACTTTTGCCTAATTCGATTTCAGTCTTCGTGTTTTGATTACGTAAACGCTTGTAGTGATTGTAAACCGCCACAGAAAGTACTTTCTTTGCATGGTCTTGGCCAATCACATAATCATCTAAGTGATTACGAATTTCTTTTGGTGCAGGCAGTTTATCAGAGGTATTGTGCTTAGGCGCAATGTCTTTGATCTCTTCCCTGATAATGTCGTTACACAGCTCAACACATTCATCACAAATATATACTGAAGGGCCGGCAATTAGTTTACGAACTTCATGCTGGCTTTTGCCACAAAAAGAGCAGTATAACAATTTATTACTTTTGTCGCCGTCTGTAGGAGTGTCAGACATTCAGCTACCTCATCTTATACGTTGGCTGCCAAACTACTTAGCAGCTATTTCAATACGCTTAACTATACCAAAAAAAAATGCTTTTCGCATAGTAAAGGCTTAGCTGGCGACATAGTCACCAGCTCAAAGGGTTTATTTACCTGCTCGGCTAGTAAAGACTGCATCCACTAAACCATAGTCAACAGCTTGACTTGCCGTCATAAAGTTATCACGGTCGGTATCGTGAGAAATCACATCCAATGGTTGTCCTGTATGTTCAGCCATTAAACGATTTAACTTATCTTTAATAGACAGGATTTCTTTAGCATGTATTTCAAAGTCAGATGCTTGACCTTGGAAACCACCTAAAGGTTGGTGAATCATTACACGTGAATTAGGCAAGCAATAACGTTTACCTTTAGTGCCACCAGAGAGTAAAAATGCCCCCATACTCGCCGCTTGACCAACACAAATCGTGCTTACATCTGGCTTAATGAAATTCATCGTGTCGTAAATTGCCATACCAGCAGTAACAGAGCCACCTGGTGAATTGATATACAAGAAGATATCTTTCTCTGGGTTTTCTGATTCTAAAAATAGCATTTGCGCTAAAATTAGATTGGCCATATTGTCTTCAACTTGACCCGTTAAGAATATGATTCGCTCTTTTAATAGTCTCGAATAAATATCATACGAGCGCTCGCCTTTCGCTGTTTGTTCAACAACCATAGGTACTAATGCATTGAGAGGATCTGTAATACCAGTGTTCATATTTATTTTATTCCTTATGCGCTTATACTTATCCTTATTTATAAGGAAGCATAGTTATCTTTTTAGCAAAATTGAAGGCCACAAACTAAAATGGCTCGGGCACACTGCATAATACAGAGTAACACGAGCCATTTAATCGTTAGCAGAGGCTTAAGTCAATGACTTATTAAGCGCCTTGCTGTGGATTCATGATGTCATCAAATGCTTTTTCAACGTCAGTTACATTTGCTTTAGCTAAAATAGCTTCAACAGCTTGCTCTTCCATTGCTACATTACGCATTTGTTGCATAAGTTGATCATTTGCTTTGTAGTATTCAACTACTTCTGTTGGATCTTCGTATGCAGAAGCCACTGTTGCAATTAATGCGTCTACTTTTGCATCGTCAACTTTAAGCTCATTCGCTTTGATCACTTCACCTAATAAAAGGCCAGTTTTAACGCGTGTTACAGCTTGCTCGTGGAACAGTTCAGCTGGAAGCTCAGGCATGTTTTTAGCATCGCCACCAAAACGTTGTGCAGCTTGTTGACGTAGTGCATCAATTTCTTGATCTACTAACGCTTTAGGCACGTCGATTTCGTTGTTAGCTAAAAGACCTTTGATTGCTTGATCTTTTACGTTTGCTTTAACTGCTTGGTCAAGTTCACGTGACATGTTCTTTTTAACTTCTTCTTTAAGTGCGTCAACGCCACCTTCAGTTACACCGAATTTAGTTGCGAATTCTTCATTTAATTCTGGAAGCTCTTGTGCTTCAACTTTTTTCACTGTGATAGTGAATTGAGCCGCTTTACCTTTTAGGTTTTCAGCATGGTAATCTTCAGGGAAAGTCACGTCAGAAACGACTTCTTCGCCTGCTTTTTTACCTACGATGTTATCTTCAAAACCTGGGATCATACGACCTTGACCAAGTTCTAATGGGAAATCTTCAGCCTTACCGCCTTCAAATACTTCACCGTCGATAGTACCTACGAAATCAACCGTTACACGGTCTTTCTCGCCAGCAGCTGCATCAACTTCAGCCCATGAAGCGTGTTGCTTACGAAGTGTTTCTAGCATGTTAGCTAAGTCTTCGTCAGTTACAGCTACTACTGGCTTTTCTACTGCAATTTTATCTAAACCTTGAACTTCTACTTCAGGGTACACTTCAAATGTTGCAGCGAACTCTAAATCTTTACCTGCTTCAAGTGCTTTAGGAGCAAATGTAGGCGCACCAGCTGGGTTAATTTTTTCAGCTACGATCGCTTCGTAGAAGTTACGCTGCATTAATTCACCAGCAACTTCTTGACGAACTGCACCACCATAACGCTTGTTGATCACAGACGTTGGTACTTTACCAGGACGGAAACCATCAATACGCTGGGTTTTAGACAGTTGTTGTAAGCGTTTTTTTACTTCGGTCTCAACGTTCTCTGCAGGAACGGTGATAGTCAGACGGCGCTCAAGGCCTTGAGTCGTCTCAACAGAAACTTGCATGATATACCTCAATCTTCAATTTTGGCGACTGTTCGCCTTCCTTACAAACACGGTGATCACTATGCGCTTGATACGTTAAAAGTCACTTAAAGGACATTTAAACTCCATCTTCACTATACGATACCAATGCTGCTCTGCCCTTCGGGCACTATGTTAAACAATAGACGCGGCATTATAACCTAATATTTATGATAGTCGAGTCTAGGGGGCAATTATTTGGTTAGATCACGGATTATAGCAGTTGACTGGATGAAAAGTAGGCGCCCGAAGCTATCAGGAAAACAATAATTGTCGATTTGAGTTAATAAATAGATTTTAGATTTTTTAGATATGAGATTTTGAGAAAGTGGTCGGCGAT
>NZ_PNDT01000152.1:0-9736 GCF_005886375.1 Pseudoalteromonas sp. S1727 | reverse complement strand
AGAGTGAAGAGCCGTAGAGGGCACGATCAGAGCACGTATTCTTCACTAGATGCTAGATGCTAGATGCTAGATGCTAGATGCTAGATGCTAGATGCTAGTAAAAATAAAAGCCGTGCTTGTTAAGTCAAGCACGGCTTTTATTTTGAGTGGAATAAATATTTTTTGCAAAGAGCAGTGTAGGCTCCGTTCCATTAAATCTTTTTAGTCGTAATGTCCAAGCTCCCCATAAATGTTGGAAAATGAGCTCTTTGCTTGACACCCACCTTTAATAACAACCTAAAAAATGAACAAGATAAGTCCACATAAAATGTATTCACCGCCTAAAACTCATTCAAAATTACATTTACTATTCTCTCGGAAAGCTTTTATTCGACAATCCCTAAATTACTGACATAGCAACCCTTGTCTTGAGACAATAGTTAACGTTTTAGTTGAGTATAAGGACTAGGCCAGTAGTTTTTCGCTATTGCTCACGTTACTACGTCGTTTTCTCTTCAGATTTTCACAGTAGCTTTCTTGTGCCGCCGCTCTACCCACTGCACCATGAAAAACGCGAGTAAATTGTGTGGTCAGTTTTAACCAGTTTTCGGGGGAAATATTTACACGCTCTAATAATGGCAAATGACTACACTCTATATAGCCCTGTTTACCTTCCTTAACGCAGCGCCCAGTTAATTCAATAAGTTCAAGATATGATTTAAGCTCAAACGGGAGTCCTTTTGGTATTATTTGACGTTAACAAATTAGCTAACGTATTACTATCACTACGTTTTCTATTATCTTTAAGCAAAGCTAAATGAAACAATATACGCGTGTCGCTCATTTTTCTGAATATGGGAGCAAACAACAGCTTTATTACTCAATGAGTTATTATTCTAAACCTATATCAACGTCGGTTTCCACCTTGAAACCATCACTCAGTTTTGCTCTGTCACGGTTGGGTTTCGTTGCGCTCAGTCACAATCTACGATGATAAATTGAACGCCGACCTACTTTGGTTTCTCCTAGCGCCTAACGCCTAAAACCTAGCTCCTACCCCCTAAAATCACCCAATAAAAAAGCGCGAGCTAAACTCGCGCTTTCAACTAACTCAAAACTACCGCTGTTTTAAACTGACAGCTTACGACTGATAGCTGACAGCTATTATTCACCCTTCGCTTTTAAATTAATAAACGCTGCCAGCTCTTCTGGTTGCCCCATAAGAGTAAAAATTTGTTGGTTGATCTCGGTCATAGTTTGCCCTTCTGGCAAGCTTGCTGACACGGTTAATGAGCTTAACCCTTGCGTAAAGTTTTTAATCGCCTCACCCAGCTCTTTACTCACAGGGGCTTGCTGCAACTGCATGTCGACCATTTGCTGCATTTGCTCTAGCGTCATACCTTGTTTTTCAAGTGCTTGCTCTACTAATGCTTTAAATTCACCTTCGTTGTTAAGGGCTATTTCAATGCTGCGCGGTTCAAGCTGGGAAAGTGCTTCCATTAAAATGGTTTGTTGTTGTAATTGCTGCTCTAGGGTAGGTTGCTGATTGCCTAACTCTTGCTGCATTTGACTTAACTTTAATGATGCGTTCATCAGTGCTGTTGATTTTGCTAAACCGAGGTTGAAATTAAGGGCAACTATTTTATTAGCATTAAGATCGAACGCAATATCGCTATCCCCTGACTTTTCATCGTAATTCATTAAAGTATGTAAATCATAACTGGCTGAAGCAAGGTTATTATTAGCATCTGCTGGTAGCTGAGCTAAAAAGTGCTCGCTAAAGGCAAAGTTTTTAATTGTCAGCTCGGTACGTGGCGCGATTTTATCGGTTTCGTATCCTGACACTTTAATACTCGCAATATTGGCTACTGCTTGCTGGTCAAAACCGGTGATTTCCATATTCGATATTTCTACACTTTGGCCAAATACGCTCGCCGAGATATCTTCATAACTGGCTGTCACGCCCATTTGTTGATTCATCAGCGCTAGTTGACGATCAACTTCTACTTTCACTTCTTGTGTCAGTGCGTGATTTGCGTAGCTAACACCACCGATTGCAGCGGCAACAACAACGGCAACAATTGCGAGTTTTTTCATTCTATTTCCTTATTACTATTCTTTATCACCGTTGTTATTTATAACGTTTTAAACGGCTTTATACTAAAAATTTACCTAAGCCTATCACTCAATAATCGCTTTAGTAAGGGCTTGCGTTGGATCAGGAGCACTAATATGTCTTATGTACTTACCACTAATTAATTAAACTTAACAGCTCATGTACCGTTTTAACTGGGGTGATTTTAGCGCCCAGCCCTTCCATCGATTTATGGTAATTTCGAAATGGAATGAATATTTCGGTAAAGCCATGTTGTGCAGCTTCTTTGACGCGCGGTACGCCACTGTCAATTGGCCGTACGTCACCATTTAAGCTCAGCTCCCCCATAATACAGGTAGTTCGTGGCACCACAAATTCATTTAAGCTACTAAGTAAGGCAGTCACTAGTGCTAAATCGATACAGGTTTCTGTTTCATCAATTCTCAGCCCACCCACAATGTTAAAAAACGTATCGTGGAAGATTTTGGTTTTAGTGTGCTTGCGCAAAATACCGGTGAGCATTTTGATCCGATTCATATTTAAGCCCACACACACCCGCTGCGGAAATTCAGCTTCGGTTTCAGTAGTTAAACATTGAATTTCGAGGAGTAGATTACGGTTACCTTTACGAATACAAGTAATGGCTGAACCCGGCGAATCAGTGCTAGAGCCTGATAAAAATATTTCACTGGGATTATCAACACTAAGCATGCCGCGTTCACACATTCTAAAAATGCCCACTGTGTCAATGTCGCCAAAGCGATTTTTATTGGCACGTAAGGTACGTATTTGGCCATCGTTGGTATCTATATGCAGTAACGCATCAACAATGTGTACTAAGGTTTGCGGCCCAGCTATTTCATTATTCTTATTTACATGGGCAATAATAAACATAGTGACATCGTTTTGCTTACAATACTGGGTCAATGCTTGCGCGGCACTTTTAACTTGCGACGGGGATCCTGGGCTGCCATTGGCGGTATCAGTTACTACGGCTTGAACAGAGTCGATCACCGCAAACTTAATTTTGTTCTTTTCAAGCTCTTCGATAATAGTTTCGACACTGGTTTCTGATAATAAGTACAGTTCATCAGGGTTGTAATCAAGCTTTAAGCGATTTACACGGTTTTTAAATTGCGATAACGACTCTTCCGCGGTGCAATACAGTGACGGCATACGTTGTGACATACGCGCTACTAAGTCAGATAATAATGTTGTTTTACCAGCCCCAGGGTCGCCAGAGATAATATTTACAGAGCCTGTGGTAACACCGCCCGATAAAACACGATCAAGCTCACCAATGCCGGTGAGCTGCTTTTCGGCTTCAGTGGTTGCGATGTCATTAATTTTTTTCGAGCCACCGCCCACACCTCCAGCATAACCGCCAACAGCACTACGCGCTGCTGCTTTTTTAGCTTGCCCTGCCGAAGGCTTAAACTCGGCTAAGGTATTCCATGCGCCACAGCGGCACTGCCCTTGCCAGCGCTGATAGTTCATACCGCATTCGGTACAAACAAACTCTATTTTTGCCGCTTTTGCCATAAACTTTTGCCTATACTCGTCATTTTGAAATTATTTATGTTAATACTAGGTAATGTTTAGTTTGCTATGCCGTACTTTGATTGACGAATATTGACCTTGCCAACTAGACAAATCAACGCCACAATCGAGTTATATAAAAGTAATTTACTTTTTTTAGGGCATACTTTTTGCTTAACCTTTCCTACTTGGGCTTTTTGATCCTAAAATTAAAGTAATGAGCCATTTATTTGGCAGTTTAATAATAATAAAAACTAAAGATGGTAGCTCATTACATTTTCTACGCTGAAAACCAGCAGCCCAGAGAATGTATAAATACTCACGCAGTATACCAACTTTTTAGAATAGACGGTGATGGTTTTATAAATGACTGAAGACATTCTACTGAAGTACGAAAGTTTGGTTGACGAACTTAAATCGTATTTAGGTAATGCCAAATTTGACACTATCTTTAAATCAAAGACGGCAGGTTTAACAAAACCTGAGCAATTCTTGATCAAGATGGAAATGTCACGCTTATCGCAACCCATTGCTCGTTTTATTGATTTACGTGGCCAAGTTACAGGCCAGGTGAAGCCTTATGAGTATGAAGGCAAACAACACTTTATGGATGAAACCGCCATTGCGGTATTTGAAAAAGCCATAAAACGTCATGGTGGGTATACTCTTGCGGTTTATGAAGCCGTTATGAATACCGATAACAATCACCGCGTCATGCAAAAAAAGGCTGCACAGCAAGCAAACCAAGCTGACCAACAAAATGAACAAAAACGAGATTGTCAGGTTATTAAGTTTGCTTCTTATGAAAGTCGTCGTGAAGAACGAATGAATTACTCAATCAAAATTACGGTAGAATTGAGCAAAGACAATACAATCGCGGCCAGTACGTCTGATATTTCTTTAAGTGGCGCAAAAATCAAACTTTCCCCTCGTTACCAAGTCAAGAAAGGCCAATTGCTTGGGCTACGCTTAGTGGGACTTGAACAAGATTTTGAACTGGGTTTAAAAAACGGTATTCAATACGAAGTTGTTGCGGTTGAAAAAATATCGACAGAGTATAATCATGTGCGGTTAAAACGCACTTTTATCGAGAACAATGCAAAGTTCGATGAATTTTTAGAAAGCTTTATTCATGGTAATAAGCGCCGTTATAAGGTGAATTTAGATAACACTTTAGATGCTGTGGTTTCTAAGGGCTATGAGCAGTATTATATTCCTCGCGTTACCTCATTATTCACCTTTTTTAGCCTGCAAAATGACAAGCTCTACCCAAGCTTAGTGCTCACAACTGAAAACAATATTTTCATCCAGCGTTATTTTTGTGATGAACGTAAGTTATCCTGTTTATATACTATTTTAAACCAACAACGTTTAAGCCAATTATTAAGTAACCCTGCGCAAGTTAAAGAAGAGTATTTATACACCTTTACCCATGTAGTCGCTGGTAAAGTATATTACTATTCAGCAACACGCAGTGAGCTTGCTAAAGAGCCACAATTAAGTGCGTTATTTTTTGGTTTTGGTAGTCAAAAAGACAGCTGGCAATGCTTTAAAGTACAGTTAATGCCTAGCCACCCTGAAGACTCATATATTCCGCTGAGCTTACCAAATACCGCAGCTAAAGATATTGAAAAGCTCAATAAGCCCCCTTCGCCTCGCGTTCAAGGTATGATCAAAGACGTAAAGTATTTACTGATCTTAACCTCCATTGGCACCGCAGCAGAACAAGCCCATTATCAACGTTTTGATTATGATAAAAGTATCGTTAATCAGTTAAAGCGCTTTGGGCACGGTAAACATAAAACTCCACCAAAGCTTGAAACCGTTGATTTAGAGTATGTGAACCTGCGCTCGCATAAGCGCTATTTATACAAAACTGATGCACTATTAACTACACAAGATGAGCAAACATATACCGCCCATAGCCGTGATTTCTCAGTAATGGGGCTACAAATAGAATGCGAACAACCCGTTACTTTTCAAAAAGGTGACATTGTAGAGTTAAGCTTGCCTGAGCTACAAAAAATCACTAAAAAGCATGTGCTTAGTAAATTGAAATATGAAGTGATGGCTGTTAGCAAGTCATTAACCACTATCAATTTAAAAGCATCTAGAGTAGCTGACGTCCCGCATGAAGGGGTGAGGTTTTTCACACAGTTAATTGAAAATAATAAAGATAAACTAAAAGTATCTGAAGAAGCACCAAAAGTACCTGGACTTTCAACGGCACTTAGGAACATGGTGACTAAGAGCGTGTGTCAATTTCCGTTTTACTTACATAAAGAGGCGGCGCATTTTAAAACAGGCGCAATTGGCCAAGGTTTATACCCCAGTCCATTACATATTATTTTACAAAACTATGGTTTGCTCAATGACACCACCAGCATTGATGCGCTTTTGCCACCAGAGAAAATAAATGAGGTCATTACCCCACAAATAAAAGACCGCAGCCGACAAGATCCACCATTACCTTTTACTTTATTTATCCGTTTTGATCCGAAAAAATCAACTATTGAAGAGGCTGTGAAAAGCCAATGCAGTGCAACGGACGATTTCACCCCTAACCTCCTCTTTTTAAAGAAAGGTTTAAAATCTGAATTGTTATTTATAATGCGTGTTTTTATTTCGCGAACAGGTCGCCCTGACACTGATTACTTAGCTAACGAGCTAAAATACGTAAGCCAATACGCACTTCATAAAGCCAAAGATCTGGAAGAAGCGTTGTGGTCAGTAGCAGGTGTTGGTGACATGGTTGATGTAACTGATGAAACGCTTAGTCATTTAGATTTACCAGTTGAGCTGATAGAACAAATGAATAAGCGTAAACAAATTTGGTTAAAGCGACTAAGTTAATTACTCAGCCATTGGGATGGTTAATAAATACAGCAGCTGCAGTAGCGAGCCTTGGCAAATGGCTGCTTGAGCTTGCTCAACCACCTTCGGCTTACCGTGAACGGCAACTCCGAGCCCTGCCTCTGCCATCATGGTTAAATCATTTGCGCCATCACCAATAGCCACTGTTTGCTGCATTGGTAAACTTAACTGCTGCTGTAAGTTACGAAGTACCACGGCTTTTTGCTGCGCATCAACAATTGTACCCAGCACTTTACCTGTGAGTCTGTCGTCTTTAAACTCTAAAACATTAGCATGGATTTCATCTAAACCAATAAGCTGTTGCACTTGCTCAGCAAATGGTACAAAGCCACCTGATGCGATGGCTAAATACCAACTATGTTGTTTCAACACTTCGCATAATTCTTTAATCCCCGGCATTAAAGGCAAGCTGCTTTTCAGCTCATCAATTAAGCTTTGCTCTATTCCCTCAAGCTTGGCTACACGTTGATGCAAGCTTTCACTAAAATCTAATTTGCCAGCCATTGCTTGTGCAGTCACCGCCGCAACATCATCGTACACATCAGCTAGACGAGCAATTTCGTCAATACATTCGATGGTGATGGCAGTTGAGTCCATATCCATGACTAATAAGCCTGGAGCTGTAAGCTTTGGCGGCTTGCTAACTTGTACAAGTTGAAAACCCAGCGGATGAGCAAACTCATTCAGTAATAGGGGGTTAATACTCGCGTTTGCGGTATCACTGTAAAAGCACAAAGCAGGCGTTAAACTTGGATCAGGCTGATAACGACATACAGCTGAGACTGTAAATTGCTGTTGCGATAAAAACTGAACAATATCTGTTAGTTGCTGGCCGTTAAAATTCCCAGTAAAAGCAATGCTAAACACCCCTTGTGGATCGGCTGGTAAAGGTGCTTGCTCTACTAAGGCGCTTTGATAGTGATACCACTTGCCTAACGACAACTGCATTGACAATTGCTCAGATGAAAGGCTCGCAATGCGCTCCAATGTCATGGTGACTCCAAAAATAATACTAATGTCTCCCCTGCCAAATAACAGTTAACTCGCCATAAAGGGGGATTTAAGGTTATAGTTAGGCTTAGTTGTAACATCAAAAGCAAAAGCTGTCAGCAGCGTAAACGGTGACTATGAAAAATAACCATCTTAAAAACCCTATTTCAGCATCCCTAAGGCAGCGTTTAGTGCGATTAAGCATTGCTGCTGCTTGCTTTTTATTACTGACTTGGGTAGCGGTTAATGGCAGTTTTCAAAGTCACCAACTGCTTTATGATAATGCAGACAGCACGGCAAGAAGCTTAACCCGCTTTATGGCACTTAATGCTAAAACACCATTACTTGAAAAAAACAAACCCGAACTCACCGCCTTATGTAATAGTATTAGTAAAGATGAGTTTGTATTAGCAGCAACGATTTACGATCATCAAGGTGTCCTTATCGCCAGTAGTGATAATTGGCAAATGCACCATTTATTGGGGAAGTTACCAAATTCAACTCCAGGTATTAGTAAGCTTAAGACACCGTTTGTTGAACCAATTATAAGTGATGATAATCGCCCATTGGGGTTTGCTTCTGTTACTTATTTAACTCGCTCAGCGGTGGCAACGAGTCACAGTAGTTTTCATGATCTAGGTCGCCAAGTATTACTAATGCTGGTGATCACCTGTATTTTCACATGGCAACTTGGCCGAGGCTTAAAGCGCTGGCAGGTTAATCGCTATATCCGAAAAAGTGCTGAACACGATTCATAAAGCTGCTTTTTAAAATCAGCTTTATAAGGTGCTGTGATCTGCTTCAATTGGCATAGTTGTTCAAACACTAAAGGCAACTGTAACGGCGTATTGATTTGCCCCTGAAAGCCCGCCAATGGCATTGATGGCGCATCTGTTTCAAGCACTAAATGTTCAGCTGCCAATGCAGCAACGACACTACGGGTCTTTTGTGCCCGCTCATAGGTGATCACGCCACCCACTCCTAGCTTAAAACCTTGCTTAATGTAGTACTGTGCTTGTTGCATTGAACCTGAAAAGGCATGAATAACCCCACCGAATTTAGGCTTGCAGCGCTTAAATGACTGTGCAATTAAATCGTGGCTTTGTCGATGATGTACGATCAGAGGCAATGCTAGTTGATTAGCAAGTTCAATATGATGCTCAAATATCTGAGTTTGTAAGGCTAAATTATCGATACTGCGGTCAATACCACATTCACCAATAGCAACCAGCTGCGGCTGATGTTGCTCGGCAAATTCAGTTAATGCTGCTAAATGGCTTGGTTGATATTCAGCTAAAAAATAAGGATGTAAACCAGCGGCAATGTGCACGCCCTTATACTTAGCGGCAAATGCAATTAATGCGTGAGATTGTGCCAAGGTAATCCCCGGCACAATGAGTTTGTCGATGCTATGCTGCTGACATTGTGCAATGAGTTGTGTGCGAGAAGCATCAAATTCAGCAAAGTCTAAGTGGCAGTGAGAATCAATAAACGCCATAACAGCTTATGGATTCAAGCGTGTAATTTGCCAACTATTATCAGCTTGGCGCTGATACATAAAACGATCATGTAAACGATGCGCGCCGCCTTGCCAAAACTCAATTTTGGTAGGCACGACGCAATAGCCGCCCCAAAAATCGGGTAATGGGATTTCACCCTTCGCAAATTTATTTTTCATATTGGCAAAGGTTTCCATCAACACTTTACGTGATGATACCGGCCTACTTTGTGCTGATGCCCATGCTGCTAACTGGCTTTCTTTAGGACGGGACAAAAAGTATTTCGCTACCGCTGAGGTCGGTAACGGCTGTGCTTCGCCATAAACAATGACCTGACGCTCCATGGTGTGCCACGGGAAGTGTAACGATATTTTGTTATTACCTTTAAGCTCTTGCGCTTTACGTGAGCCAGTATTGGTGAAAAATACAAAACCATTATCATCAAGGTGTTTTAACAACACAATACGCTGTGAAGGCTGACCAGTTTCATCCACCGTCGCCACCACCATCGCAGTTGGGTCTGATAAATTAGCGGTTACAGCGTTATCGAGCCACTTTTCAAACTGCTTAAAAGGGCAATCAAGCAAACTATCTTCGCTCAACCCATCTTGTAGGTATTCACGACGAATATCTTCGAGTTTCATATCAAATCCTTCTTTATCAGCTATCAGCTATCAGCTATCAGCTATCAGCTATCAGCTATCAGCTATCAGCTATCAGCTATCAGCTATCAGCTATCATCTAAAAGCTATCACCAAAC
>NZ_PNDT01000151.1:0-406 GCF_005886375.1 Pseudoalteromonas sp. S1727 | reverse complement strand
GATTAGTCGTGGCGGTCTTTAATCCGGGGGGGTCACAGACTCAACTCACGCTACGGTGTCTAGGTTGACACTGTGCGGCTGATAGCTGACGGCTTAACGCTGACAGCTATACTTTATCCCAGACAACAAAAAACCCGTCACATTGCTGTAACGGGTTTCTCTTATTTGGAGCCTGGCGATGACCTACTTTCACATAGCAAATGCTACACTATCATCGGCGCTGTTTCGTTTCACTACTGAGTTCGGCATGGGGTCAGGTGGGTCCAAAACGCTATTGTCACCAAGCAAATTTGGTATTAATCCGCTCTTGCGAGCCAATTAATTAAAATCTGGAAAATCTGATAATTGTCTTCTTACAACTTAAAGCTTATCGCTTACAGCTGCCAGTAAATCTACTTTAGTTGTG
>NZ_PNDT01000150.1:0-317 GCF_005886375.1 Pseudoalteromonas sp. S1727 | reverse complement strand
GTAATAATTTAATATATCGACAGTCTCAGTAATGATTTCTGGTTGCTGGTTTAAACCTAACCAAAATTGGTGTTTTTGCTGCGCAATTTCATCCGCATTATGGCTAAGGCCAAATTTTTCATTGAGAATATCAACGGTTGCAAGCGTTGGCACGCCACCTAAACCATACATATAGTCGTAGTCAAACGGATAGCCAAAAGCCTGACAGGTCAACTCCCAAGCTTGCAAATGTGCGCCCATCGAATCGATTAGCGTGCCATCCATATCAAAAATAATGCCTTGGTATTTTGTTAGATCTAGCATTGTTACTCCTAAAA